>JAPPHZ010000018.1:0-113332 GCA_028820935.1 bacterium
CGGCCATCGGCGTCCCGTCGCTGCGTTCCGCTTCCTCGACGTACCGCTGCGGGTACGCCTTCGTCAGCGGGCCTTGCGAGGAACACCGCTGCCTCGCCATACCACACCGCCATTCCACAGACAGACCACTAGACACTCGATATGGTCTGTTCAGCGAGTGAACCTCTGCCAACTGACGCCGGGCGGATCTCCCGTACGGCCCGGCCATCGAGGAGATCCCTGCCAGACTGTCCCATGTCACCGAGCCCTCGCCACCGGCCCACCACCAGGTTGATCCCTTGAAAACCTCCCGCTTTGCCTACCGGCTTCCCGATGACCTGATCGCCCAGTCCCCGGTCGAGCCCCGGGACTCGGCGCGGCTGATCCGGGCGTCCGATCTGACCGATTGGACGGTCCGGGACCTGCCGGATCTCCTGCGTCCCGGCGACCTGGTGGTGGTCAACGACACGAGGGTGCGGGCCGCCCGCCTGTTCGGCCGGCGGGAACCCACCGGCGGACGGGTGGAACTGCTGCTCCTGGGCCGCCGGGGCGATCGCTGGCAGGCGCTGGCGCGGCCCGCTCGCCGCCTCGGAGCCGGTTCCATGATCCGGACCGGCGGGCTGGTGGCCCGTGTCGAGACCGATCCGGTGGAGGGCCAGGTCGACCTGACACTCCGGACCACCACGGGCGAAGCAGGGGAGGAGGTCGTGGAGCGCGCCATCGCGGAGGGGGGCCTGGTCCCGCTGCCTCCCTACATCCACCGGGTACTCGACGACCCGGAGCGGTACCAGACGGTGTTCGCGGACCGGGTGGGCTCGGCCGCCGCCCCCACGGCGGGCCTCCACCTCACCGCCCGTGTCCTGGATGACCTGGCGGAACGGGGGGTCGGCCTGGCGCGGATCGAGCTCCGGATCGGCCTGGACACCTTTCGCCCGATCACGACCGAGGAGATCGCCGATCACCGCATGCACTCGGAATGGATGGACGTGCCCGAAGCCACGGTGGACCGGATGACGGAAACCCGCCGGTCCGGGGGCCGGGTGGTGGCGGTGGGGACCACGGTGGTACGGGCCCTCGAAACGGCCTGGCGTGACGGCCGGCCGGCCCCGTTCCGGGGCTCGACCAGCCTCTACATCACGCCCGGTCACCACTTCGGCGCGGTGGATGTGCTCCTGACCAACTTCCACATGCCGGGGTCCTCACTGCTGGTCCTGGTGGCGGCCTTCATAGGGGAGTCATGGCGGTCGGTCTACGAGACGGCCCGCGACCGCGGCTACCGCTTCCTCTCCTTCGGCGATGCCATGCTCCTGGAGCGGGCACCGACCCGGGCCGGTTCCCGATGACGCGCACGCGCCCTGTCACCTACCAGTGCCTGGCCGAGGATGGCGCGGCCCGCCGGGGCCTTCTCGTAACCCCCCACGGCGCCGTCGAGACCCCCGCCTTCATGCCGGTCGCCACGAGGGCTTCGGTGAAGGGCCTCGATTCCCACGACCTGCGCGCCGTCGGCACGGGGATGGTGCTTGCCAACACCTACCACCTGATGCTCCGGCCCGGCGCCGGGCGCATCTCCGCCCTGGGCGGGCTCCACACGTTCATGGGTTGGGACGGCCCGATCCTGACCGACTCGGGCGGCTACCAGGCCTTCTCCCTGCGAGCCTCCATAACCGAGGAGGGGTGCGGGTTCCGGTCCGTCTACGACGGCTCGCCTCAGTTCCTGACTCCCGAGCAGGCCGTGTCGGTCCAGGAGGAGTTGGGCCCCGACATCGCCATGGTGCTCGATGTCTGTATTGGCCTTCCGGCGCCCTCAGACGCCGTGGCGGAGGCCATGGAGCGCACCCTGCGGTGGGCCGAACGCTCGGTTCGCGCTCGCACTCGGGAGGATCAGGCGCTGTTCGGCATCGTCCAGGGCGGCGCCGATCCCGACCTGCGTTACGACAGCGCCCGCCGCACCGCCCAACTCGATGTGGACGGGTTCGGGATCGGAGGCCTGTCGGTTGGCGAGGACCTCGGACGCCGGAACGAGTCCGTGGAGGCGGCGGTGGCCGGCCTTCCCGCCGGGGCGCCCCGCTATTTCATGGGCCTTGGCGACACGGAGGGGTTGCTCGAGGCCATCGCCAGGGGAGTGGACCTCTTCGACTGCGTGTGGCCGACGCGGCTGGCCCGTCACGGCAAGGTCATCAGCAGCCGCGGCGACTACAACATCCGGCTGGCCCGGTTCGCCGGGGACGAGGCGCCTCTCGATCCCGACTGTAGGTGCTCGACCTGCCGCACCTATTCGCGTGCCTACCTGCGCCATCTCGCCAACACCCGTGAGCTGTCGCTGCCCCGGCTTCTCTCCATCCACAATCTGGCCGCCACGCACCGGCTGCTGGAGGAGGTCCGGGAGGCAATCGCGTCCGGCGCCTTCGCCCGACTTCACAGACGGGTGGTGGCCCGGCGTGGGCACGGACCCGAGGACACATCCCGGTAAACCCCGACTTCCTCTCTCCGCCATGACCGCTACCATCGACTCACCCTCCTACTGGCGGGTACGTATCCGAGCCGGTCTCAAGCAAAACCGATCCGAAAGAGGTGTGAAAAGGTGTCCGTTGCCTACATTGCCCAGACAGACGCCGGTGGCGGTCTCAGCGTCCTGTGGCCGCTGTTGCTTCTCGGCGCGCTCATGTACTTCCTCATCATCCGGCCGCAGCGCAAGCGGACCAAGAATCAGCAAGCTCTGTCGGCCGCCCTGGAGGTCGGCGACCAGGTTCGCACCATCGGGGGCCTCATGGGAGTGATCGTCGGGTTGGGCGACGACTGGGTGACCCTCGGCATCGAGGAAGGGCGCATCAGGGTGTTGCGGAGCGCCGTGGCCGCCCGCATGAACGCCGACTCCACCTAGGAGCAGAACCCTCTCGTGTTCCGCCGCTGGCTCGCGGTCGTCATCCTGGCGGGTCTCGCGTGGGGTGGGCTGGTCGCCATCTTCGCTCTCGGCTGGACCCCCCGGCTGGGCCTCGACCTGCAGGGCGGAACCTCGGTCATCCTGGAGGGGCCGGAGGGTACCGACGAGAGGGTGATCGAGACCGCGGTCGAGGTCATGAGACGGCGGATCGAGGACTTCGGCAGCGTACAGGAGCCGGAGATCTCGATCACCGGCGGAACGTCGATACTGGTCCAGCTGCCCGGCGTGACCGATCAGGAGCGGGCGTTGAACGCGGTGGGGCGAACCGGGCTGCTGTCCTTCCGGCCGGTCCTGTCCATCTCACCGTATCTGGAGGCGGAGGAGCGGGGTGAAGGCTTCGTGTTCCCCGACGGCGTCGACCCCGAGACCGGGCTCACCATCGAGGACGACATCAACGCGGACAGGTCTCTCCTGCCCGAGTACGACGACCTGGGGAACATAGTCGCCGTCTACGAGGTGGGCCCGGCCGATATCTCCGCGCACCGCCAGGGCATCTGCAACCACGGGCTGGACTGTTCCCGATTGCCCACTGTGCCGAGCCTCCTAACCGGCGCGGAGGTGGCTTCGGCCCTGGCGCTCTTCGGGCAGCATGCCGATAGCGCATGGACCGTGCAGCTCAACATGACCGGAGAGGGCGCCGGCCGGTTCGCGGCGGTCACCGGACTGCTCGCCCAGTATCCCTTGGGGACTCCCAACCGCCGGTTGGCGATAGTGCTGGACGGAGCGGTCGTCTCGGCGCCGGAGATCTCTGCCGGCGTCGGTCCGGACGGAATCAGCGGGGGCACCGCGGTCATAACGCTGGGCGCGTCCGGGAACGAGCAGGAGGAAGCCGAGGATCTGACCACGGTATTGCGGTATGGGTCGTTGCCGGTGGCCTTCGAGCGGTCCGCCGTCCAGAAGGTCTCGGCAACTCTCGGAGAGGACTCCCTACGAGCGGGACTGATCGCGGGCGTGGGGGCCTTGGTGCTGGTGATCCTTTTCCTGATGGTCTACTACCGGTCACTCGGACTGGTGACCCTGCTGGGATTGACCGTGTTCGGCAGCCTGCTGGTAGTCATCTTCGGGGTGCTCGGAGCCTGGCAGGGCCTCACCCTGACCCTTTCCGGGGTGGCCGGGGTGATCGTGTCGATCGGGATCACCACCGACTCCTACATCGTCCTGTTCGAGCGGACCAAGGAGGAGATCCGCAACGGCCGGACCGTCGTCGACGCCAACAGGGAGGCGTACCGGCGGGCCTTCCGGACCATCCTCACCGCCGACTTCGTGTCGTTCGTCGGCGCGGTGCTGTTGTGGGCACTGGCGATCGGTCCGGTCAAGGGTTTCGCCCAGGCACTGGGTATCGCCACGGTGCTCGACGTGATCGTGTTCGTCGTGTTCACGCGCAACGCGTCGGGGATCATGGCCCGTAGCCGGCTCGGCGACGGCGGGTTCTTCAGCATCCGGGGCACGACCGGTCAGCAGCTGTCCCATGGGACCACGCGATGAGCGCGATCGGCCGCCTCTACCGTGCCGAGACCTCGATCGACTTCGTCGGCCAGGCCCGCCGGTGGTTCATTGTCTCGGGCGTCGCGATCGCGCTCTGCCTGCTGAGCCTGGGCATCCGCAACCTCAACCTCAGCCTGGACTTCACCGGAGGAACCTCCATCAACATGCCCAACCCGGCTGCTGCCGAGATAGGTGAGATCCGCTCGGCCCTCGGATCGATGGGCGCCGCGGCCCGCGTGCAGCTGGTGGACGACGGCGCTTCGGTCCGGATCCAGACCGAGGCGGTCGACCTCGACACCGAGCGCGCCATGGTGCTCTCGCTCGTAGAGGTGACCGGGACCACGATCGAAGTGACCGACGTCGAGTCGGTGGGCCCCACGTTCGGGCGCCAGATCGCCGGACGGGCGGTGCAAGCGTTGCTGGTGTTCCTAGGCGTGGTGGTCGTCTTCATCAGTATCCGGTTCGAGTGGAAGATGGCAATCGGCGCCATAGCGGCCCTGCTGCATGACCTGATCCTGACGGCGGGGGCGTATTCGCTGGTGGGCTTCGAGGTCACCCCGGCCACGGTGGTGGCGGTACTCACGATCCTCGGGTACTCCCTCTACGACACCGTGGTCGTCTACGACAAGATCAAGGAGAACGTGGAGTCCGACCGGGACCGGCGTACCTACACCGACCTGGTGAACCGGTCCATGAACCAGGTGTTGATGAGATCCATCAACACCTCGCTCACCAGCCTGCTCCCGGTCGGTTCTTTGCTGTTCATCGGCTCGTTGCTGCTGGGAGCCGGTACGCTCCGCGACTTCGCGCTGGCGCTGTTCGTAGGGATCGCTGCCGGTACCTACTCGTCGATCTTCGTGGCCGCGCCGCTGCTCGCCCTCTGGAAGGAACGCGAGACCGAGTGGTCGAGGCGCCGCTACCGGTCGGAACGAAAGACCCGTGGAACGAGCCCCTCCGGTCACCGGCTCAGTTCCCGAGGCCAGCAGACCGCTCGTAGGCGGAAGTAGATGAGATGCCGCGTTGCCCCGCTCGGCTGTACGGGACCACCCTCCTAGGATGAAGGCGATGGATATCGGTCGGCTGAGCACGCTGGTCCGCGACGTCCCCGGCTTCCCGGTCCCGGAGGTGACGTTCAAGGACATCACGCCGGTCCTGGCCGATCCCGACGCCCTCCGGTTGGTCACAGAGTTGCTCGCGGCTCCGTTCGAAGATTCAGGCGTGACCGTGGTGGCAGGGATCGAGGCCCGCGGTTTCGTGCTGGCGCCAACCGTAGCCCTGGCCCTCGGTAGTGGATTCGTACCGCTGCGCAAGCCGGGAAAGCTGCCCTACCACACCCGCAAGGAGGAATACCAGCTCGAGTACGGGCTGGATGCGCTGGAGATCCATGTCGATGGCGTCGGTCCGGACGACCGGGTTCTGCTCGTGGACGACGTGATAGCCACCGGCGGCACGGCCCGGGCGGCTACCAACCTGATCCGGGGACTGGACTCGGAACTGGTCGGCATGGGGGTACTCATCGAGCTGACCTTTCTGGGTGGAAGGGAAACACTGGACGGAGTCGATCTGCATTCGATCCTGACCTATGACAGCTGAGCCATGACTGACCTTGCGGTAGCGCGCGGTCGCCACGATGCCGCCCAAGCCGAGCTGGAACCGATCCTCGCCGCCCTTCGACGCCACTTCCCGGATGCTGACGATGACATCGTCATCCATGCCTACGACCTGGCTCAGAGCTACCATGCCGGCCAGTTCCGGCTGTCCGGCGACCCCTTCATCACCCATCCCATCGCGGTCGCCCAGATCCTGGCCGAGTACGGGCTGGATGCCGAGACGATCGCCGCCGGATTACTCCACGACACGGTGGAGGACACCGACCTGACGCTCAGCGAGGTCGAGCACCTGTTCGGCGAGAACGTGGCCCGCATCACCGACGGGGTCACGAAGCTGGACGGAGTGAAGTTCGACATCACGCGGGAGGAGGCCCAGGCCGAGACCATCCGCAAGATGGTGGTATCGATGGCTCAGGACGTGCGGGTGCTGATCATCAAGCTCGCCGACCGGCTCCACAACCTCCGGACCATCCATCCGCTGCCGGTGGAGCGCCAGCAGGTCAAGGCCAAGGAGAGTCTGGAGATCTACGCGCCGCTGGCCCACCGGATGGGTTTCCAGGAGGCAAAGCATGAGATGGAGAACCTCTGCTTCGAGATCCTCTACCCCGGCCGCTACCAGGAGATCGAGGACCTCATCCGGCAGCGGGCGCCCGAGCGGGAGGCCGTGATCCGCCAGCTCATGGCCGAGGCGCGGGAAATACTGGCCCGAGCCGGGATAGAAGCGGAGCTCAAGGGACGTCCGAAGCACCACTACTCGATCTACCGCAAGATGGTCGACAGCCGGTTGTCATTCGAGGACATCCACGACCTGATCGGGATCCGGATCCTGGTGCAGATAGTCAAGGACTGCTACGGCGCGCTGGGGCTGGTCCACTCCCGGTGGACTCCGGTCCAGGGGAGGTTCAAGGACTACATAGCACTCCCGAAGTTCAATCTGTACCAAAGCCTGCACACCACCGTGATCGGCCCGGACGGCAAACCGCTGGAGGTTCAGATCCGCACTCATGAGATGGACATGCGTGCGGAGTTCGGCATCGCCGCCCATTGGAGATACAAGGAAGGTGGGACCAGTACCGATCTGGCGTGGATGGTGGATCTCCGCAACCTGCCGGCCGACTACGAGGACCCGGCCGAGTTCCTGGCCAACCTGAAGCTCGACCTGTACGAGGACCTGGTGTTCGTGCTGACCCCGCAGGGGGATGTGAAGACCCTGCCGCGTGGCGCCACTCCCGTGGACTTCGCCTACTCGGTACACACCGAGGTGGGGCACCGGTGCGTGGGCGCCAAGGTGAACGGACGGCTGGTGACGCTGGCCACCGAGCTCCAATCGGGCGACATCGTGGAGATCATCACCACCAAGTCCGACGACTCCGGACCCACCAGGGACTGGCTCGGCTTCGTCCGCACCTCCAAGGCCCGCTCCAAGATCAAGCAGTGGTTCTCGCGGGCTCGCCGCAAGGAGTCCCTCCAGTCGGGGCGGGATACCGTCCAGGACCTGATCAGGCGGGACAGGGTTCACATCATCAAGAACGAGCGGGCCAGGGTGCTTCACGACGCGGCGCTCGCTCTCGGCTACCGCGACACGGAGACGATGTACATAGCGGTCGGGGACGGCGCGGTGGCCCCGCAGACCGTCGTCAGCCGGATCAAGAAAGTGCTCGCGGTGCCGGTGGTGGGGGAGGATCTCGAGACATTCGACCCGGTGCGGCGGAGGACGGACCGACCGGCCGGGGAGGGCGTCATCGTGGAAGGCTTCGATGACGTCTGGGTTCGTATCGCCCGGTGCTGCAGTCCTGTACCCGGCGATGACCTGGTGGGGTTCGTCACCGTCGGTCGAGGAGTGTCGATCCATCGCACCGAATGCAGCAACATGCAGCGCCTGGCCGGCCAGGAGGAGCGCATGATCGAGGCGAGTTGGGCGCCGGGCCAGCTCAGCAGCTTCAGCGCGTGGATTCAGGTGGAGGCTCTCGACCGGCCCAACCTGCTGCGGGACATCACCTCGGTCATATCGGATGCGGGCGCCAACATCGTCGGCGCGTCTTCGCGGACCGACCGCGACCGGGTCGCGGTCCTCCGGTACGAGGTGGAGCTATCGGATCCCGGCCAGCTGGACCGCCTGCTGGCGGGCGTGCGCCGGGTTGCCAGCGTCTACGAAGCCTTCCGCCTGAGGCCGGGTTGATGCCTGCCAGCCGCCCGTGGGGCGCAATCCGTCGACTCTAACCTGTCCCCCGTATGTTCATCCGCCGACTCGAGTTGTGGCTGGCCGCCACCAATACCTACGTGGTCGCCAGCGAGACCGGTGGGCCGGCTGTCGTCATCGATGCTCCACCGGAGTGCCTCGATCCCCTCACCGATCTGCTGGCGGCGCACGATTTGATCCCGACGGCCTTGCTGCTCACCCATGGCCATGTCGATCACCTGGGAGGCGCCGGCAACTTCGTGGCTCGAACCGGGGCCGCCGTCTACCTACACCCCGACGATGACTTCCTGGCCCGGAGCCCGGAGGATCAGCTCCGCTACTTGATGGGGACCGTTCCGCCCGGTGACTACCGGCCGCCCGAGAGCTATCTAGATCTCTCCGACGGCTTGTCTCTCGATCTGGCCGGCCTCCGGCTGGACGTGATAGCGACGCCGGGACATACTCCCGGGCACTGTTGCTTCTATCTGGCCGAAGAGGCGATACTCTTCTCGGGCGACCAGCTGTTCGCCGGCTCGATCGGCCGAACCGACCTCCCCGGCGGGGATTACCAGACCCTCATGAAGAGCATGAGGGAGAAAGTGATCCCCCTCGACGACGGGGTAACCGTCATGCCGGGCCATGGTCCCTCGACCACGGTGGGCCGCGAGCGGCGTTCCAATCCCTTTCTGGGAGGGTACTGAAAAATGTCCAGTTGGCCTGGAGGCCTAGAATGAAACCCCTGGTCAAGATGTGCGGCCAACCAAGATCCCCGTCTTTTTCAGCACCCTCCCGGGTGTGTGAATGAGCTTCCGGGCGCCCAAGGGCACCGACGACGTATTGCCCCCGGAGTCCCGGCGCTGGCGCGAGCTGCTCCGTTCCTGGGACCTGCTGGCGGAACAGTACGGGTATGCCTATGTAGCCACCCCCATGTTCGAGGCCACCGACCTGTTCGCTCGGGGGGTGGGCGAGGCTACCGAGGTGGTCGAGAAGCAGATGTACAGCTTCCGGGACAAGGGCGGGCGGCATCTCACCCTCCGTCCCGAGGTCACCGCCAGTGTTCTGCGGGCCTACATCCAGGCGGGCCTGTCGGGCGAGTTCAAGGGCGCCTACTCGGGACCCTGCTTCCGGTACGAGCGCCCGCAGGAGGGCCGTCGCCGGCAGTTCTGGCAACTGGGCGTCGAATACCTGGGCACGCCTGAAGCGGAGGCCGACCTGGAGGTGATCGAACTGGGCTATCGCTACCTCCTGGATTGCGGCCTCGGCGACGTGGTCGTGCACGTGAACTCCATCGGCGACGCCCCGGACCGGGTGGCCTACCATGCCCTGCTGTCGGGCTGGCTTGAGGAGCGAAGTCACCTGCTCTCCAAGGATGCCGCCCGGAGGATCCACACCAACCCCTTGCGGGTACTCGACTCCAAAGCCGATCGGGAGGTCGTGGCCGACGCTCCCGTTCCCGTCGATTATCTGGAGGGGGAGGCCGCCGCCCATCACGACCAACTCATCGCCGGTCTCCAGGAACGAGGCATAGCACACCGCCTCGCCCCCCGGCTGGTGCGGGGGCTGGACTACTACAACCGCACCGTGTTCGAGTACATCCCGCCCGGCTATGCCGCGGCCCACAACGCGGTCGGCGGCGGCGGCCGCTATGACGGATTGTCCCGGCTGCTCGGCGGCGGGGACCTACCGGGCGTCGGTCTGGCGCTGGGGCTCGACCGGATACTGTCGGCGGCCGGGCAGAGCCCTCCGGCGAGGGCGCTGGACGTGTTCCTGGTGGTGGCCGACCAGGAGCGCCGCAGCCTCGCCCATGCCTTCGCCCGTCGCCTCAGGGCAGCGGGGGTCCGGTGTGACCTGGTGGCGGGCCGCCGATCCGTCAAGGCCCAGTTCCGGGCGGCCAATCGACGTGACGCGGCGTTGGCGGTGGTGATCGGCGCCGAGTGGGACCGGGGGATGGTGACGGTCAAGGATCTCAGCTCGGGCGATGAGCGCACCATACCTGCCGGCGAGGTGGCGGCGTGGGTGATCGGCGGTCCCGGGGGAGGGCGGTGATGACTGCTTACCGTTCCCACTTCGCCGACGAGCTCGGACCGGATCAGCTGGATCAGCATGTGAAGGTGGCCGGCTGGGTGGCTCGGGTCAGGGACCTGGGCGGTATCTCGTTCTTCGACCTGAGGGACGGGCGGGGGATAGTGCAAGTGGTGGTCGATCCGGCGGTGGTCCCATCGGCATCGGACCTCCGCATGGAGTACTGCGTCCGGGTCGAGGGCACGCTCCGCCGCCGGCCGGCGGGGACCGAGAACCCCGACCTTCCCACCGGGGACTTCGAGGTGGAGGCCGGTGTGCTCGAGGTGTTGAGCCGGGCGGCTCCGCTCCCCTTCATGATCGACGACCGTTCCCACTCGGAGGAGCGGGTCCGGCTCGAGTATCGCTATCTGGATCTGCGCCGCCCTCGTATGGCCGCCAATCTGCGAGCCCGTTCCAGGTGCATCAGCGCCATCCGGCGTACCCTCGACGGTCTGGGATTCCTGGATGTGGAGACTCCCACGCTCGTCAACTCGACGCCCGAGGGGGCCCGGGACTTCCTGGTACCGAGCCGGCTGCGGCCCGGCCGGTTCTACGCCCTACCCCAAAGTCCCCAACTCTTCAAGCAGCTGCTCATGGTGGCGGGCGTCGAGCGCTACTACCAGATCGCCCGTTGCTACCGGGACGAGGACACGCGGGCCGATCGCCAGATCGAGTTCACCCAGTTGGATCTGGAGGGATCGTTCTGGGAACGGGAGGACGTCTTCGCCGCTATCGAGCGGGTGGTGGTGGCCGTAGTGCGAGACCTGCGCGGCATCGAACTCCCCCTACCACTGCCCAGGATCACCTACGACGAGGCGCTGGCCCGCTACGGCACGGACAAGCCCGATCTGCGGTTCGGCATGGAGGTGACCGAGCTGTCGGATGCATTCTCGGGCACCGGCTTCCGCGGCTTCGGCGGCGCCCTCGAGGCGGGGGGAGCGGTCCGGGGCATCAACGCAGGGCCGATGAGTCCCTCCCGGGCGGAGTTGGACGGTCTGGTGGGCCGGGCCAGGGAGTTGGGCGCTGCCGGCCTGGTCTGGGCCGTGGTCGAGGACGGCGGCGGTTGGCGTTCGCCGGTGGCGAAGTTCCTGGACGGCGCCGAGATAGCGGAGGCGACCCGGTTACTGGACGCATCGCCGGGCGACCTGTTGCTGCTGGTCGCCGGCGGGGCTGCCATGGCCTCCTCGGTGCTGGGCGCGATCCGACTGGACCTAGGCCGGCCCGGTAGCCACGAGGAGCTGCGTTTCCTCTGGATAGTGGACTTCCCGGTCTTCGAGACGACCGAGAGAGGTGACCTGGTTCCCTCCCACCATCCCTTCACCGCCCCGGTCTCGGTGCAGGAGATGCGCGAGCGGCCGGAGACGGCGGTGGCCCAGGCTTACGATCTCGTGCTCAACGGGTCCGAGCTGGGATCCGGGTCCGTGCGGATCCATGACGCCGAAACCCAGAGGGCCGTGTTCGAGACCCTGGGAATCTCCGATGAGGATGCCGAGTCCCGTTTCGGCTGGTTCATGGAGGCCCTTGCCTACGGGACACCACCCCATGCCGGCTTCGCGGTGGGGATCGATCGCCTGGTAGCAATCCTCCAGAACGAGACCAGTATCAGAGAGGTGATCCCGTTCCCCAAGACCCAGAGCGGCGCCGATCCGCTCACCACCGCTCCGACCCGAGTGGTCGATGACCAGTTGGAGGAACTCGGCCTGGATCTCACCGCCGGCGCCAAGGCGGCCCTGGCTGCCACCGACCAACCCCCTACGGGGCCTTCCGACCCTGACCGGTAACCGGGATGCCGTCCGAGCCCGACCTGTTCTCCGCCGGCCGGGAGAGACGCCGGCGCCGGGTGGCCCCACTGGCTGACCGCATGCGTCCCAGGTCCTTGCCGGAGGTGGTGGGCCAACCGGATCTTCTGGGGAAGGGCGCCGCCTTCCGCGCCATGGTCGAATCGGGCCGCCTGGTGTCCGTCCTCCTCTTCGGACCGCCGGGTACCGGGAAGACGACCCTGGCCCGGCTTATTGCCTCCGAAAGCGACGCGGTCTTCGAACAGCTGACCGCGTCCGCTCACGGGGTGCGTGACGTCCGCCGCGTCCTGGAAGGAGCCGAGCGCCGGCTCGGGGAGGACGGGAGACGGACGGTGCTCTTCCTGGACGAGATCCATCGCTTCAACAAGGCTCAGCAGGACGCCCTCCTGCCTGGGGTCGAGAACGGCACCGTCATACTCGTCGGCGCTACCACCGAGAACCCGTTCTTCGAGGTCAACTCCCCCCTGATCAGCCGATGCACCCTGTTCCGACTGGTCCCGCTCTCCGCTGCCGAAGTGGTCGAGCTTCTCGAGCGGGCGCTGGCCGACCGCGAGAGGGGGCTGGGTACGGCGGGGATGGCGATCGACCCGGCGGCGGCAGGGGCCCTGGCCGGTCGGGCGGGAGGAGACGCCCGCTTATCGCTCAATGTCCTGGAGTTGGCCGCCATCGTGGCCGGCGGCGCAGGGCGGACCACCATCACGTACCACGATGTGGAGGAGGCCCTCCAGCGCCGCATCATCCGTTACGACAAGAAGGGTGACCAGCACTACGACGTTATCTCGGCCTTCATCAAGTCGATGCGGGGCTCCGACCCCGACGCCGCCCTCTACTGGCTCCACACCATGCTGTCGGCCGGCGAGGATCCCGAGTTCGTGGCGCGGCGGATGGTCATCTTCGCCTCCGAGGACGTAGGCATGGCCGACCCGGACGCTCTGGTCCAGGCGGTGGCGGCCGCCCAGGCTCTGGCCGTGGTCGGCCTGCCCGAGGCGGCCTACAACCTGTCGCAGGCCGCGATCTACCTGGCCACCGCCCCCAAGTCCGACTCGGTGAAGCGATCGATGGGTGCGACCCGGCGGGCGGTCGACGAGACCCCCGCTGCCACCGTCCCCGCCCACCTGCGCTCCACCGGCGGGCGGCTGGTGTCGTCCCAGGTGGACGGCACGCCGGCGGGGTATCTTGATCCCCACAGGGGACCGGGACACCTCGTTCCCCAGCCTTACCTCCCGGAGCAGATGGAGGGAAGGATCCTCTACCGGCCCACCCGACAGGGCCGGGAGGCGGGCGTCGCCGAGCGGCTCGAGGAATGGGACAGGGTCATGGGCCGTCCCACCAGGGAAGGCGATCCATACCGCTAACCCGATCATGGCTCGAGTGGGCGCGATGGGTGGAAAGGGGAGTCTCCGGCTCCTGATCCGGGGTCACCGGCAACCTGCCACTCAGGGCTAACCTGCATCGGATGCGAGCCAATGCCATCCGGCGCGCCTTCACCGACTTCTTCGCCGAACGCAATCACGTTGTCCGGCCGTCCGCGTCGTTGATCCCCACCGATCCCACGTTGCTGGTGACCAACGCCGGCATGGTCCCGTTCAAGCCCTATTTCCTCGGCGAGGAGGAGCCGCCCTGGCCCCGGGCGGTCAGCATCCAGAAGTGCGTGCGAACGGTTGACATCGACATCATCGGCACCACCGCCCGCCACCTGACCATGTTCGAGATGCTCGGGAACTTCTCGTTCGGTGATTACTTCAAGGAACTGGCCATCCGCTACGCCTTCGACTTCGTCACCGGGCCGCTCGGCCTGGATCCCGAACGTCTCTGGTACACGGTCTACGAGACCGATGATGAGGCCGAGGAAATCTGGATCGACTCGATCGGGGTTCCACCTGACCGGGTGCAGCGGGGCGGTAAGGACAACTTCTGGCAGATGGGCATTCCGGGTCCGTGCGGTCCGTGCTCGGAGATCTTCATCGACCGGGGCCCTGCCTACGGACATGACGGAGGCCCGATCGGTGGTGGCGAGGACCGGTTCGTGGAGCTGTGGAACCTGGTCTTCATGCAGAACATCCAGGACGAGCCCTATCACGTTGTCGGCGACATCCCGGCCAAGGGGATAGACACCGGTACCGGGCTGGAGCGTCTGGCCATGATCCTCCAGGGAGTCGACACCCTCTTCGAGGCCGACTGCGTCCATGACGTGCTGGCGGCCGCGGCGGGCGCCCTGGGCCGGACCTATGGCGAGGATGAACGGGTCGACGTGACGCTTCGCCTGCTCGCCGACCACGCCCGCGCCTCCACGTTCCTGATCGGCGACCGCGCCCTGCCCGGGAACGAGGGCCGGGGTTACGTGGTGAGGCGCCTGATCCGTCGCGCGGTACGCCACGCCTGGCAACTGGGTAGCGAGAGGCTCATCATGCCCCGCCTGGCCGGGGTGACGGCCGACATCATGGAGGACGCCTACCCGGAACTCAAGGCCGACCTCGACTTCATCCAGCATGTCTTCGAGCGGGAGGAGTCCCGATTCCGGCGCACGCTCTCGGCCGGCACCCAGATGCTGGACGAGGCGCTGGTGGGTTCGGAGCCGGGCGTTATCGTGTCCGGCGCCCTGGCCTTCAAGCTGCATGACACGTACGGCTTCCCGATCGACCTAACCCGGGAGATCGTGGAGGAGCAGCAGCGCGAGGTGGACCTGGACGGATTCGAGGCCGAGATGGCCGCCCAGCGGGCGCGGGCCAAGGCCGCCTGGAAGGGGGGTGCGGAGGCGGTCCGCGTCGAGTCCTACAAGCGCATCCTCGACACCGTAGGCCCCACCGAGTTCCTGGGCTACGTAAGGGACGATTCGCCGGCCCTCGTCCTCGCCATCCTCCGGGAGGGGGAGCTGGTGGAGAGGGCCGAGGAGGGGCAGGAGGTGGAGGTCTTCCTGGACAGTTCGCCCTTCTACGCCGAGGCCGGCGGGCAGGTGGGCGACGTCGGGTTGATCGAGTCGGTGACCGGACGGATCGAGGTGGGTGACACGCAGGCCGCCGTGACGGGCTTGCACGGCCACCACGGCATGGTGAAGAGCGGGTTCGTCCAGACCGGCCAGGAAGTCGACGCCCGTATCGACAGCCCGCGGCGCGAGCGCATCCGCAAGTCCCACACCGGCACGCACATTCTCCATTGGGCGCTCCGGGAGGTGATAGGCGAACACGCCAACCAGGCCGGTTCGCTGGTCCAGGACGGGCGTTTCCGCTTTGACTTCAGCCACTACACGGCGGTGCCTGCCGAAGAACTCGGCGAGGTGGAGCGGCTGGTCAACCAGCGGGTGGTGGACAACCACCGGGTGGGGCTGCTCGAGACGTCCAAGGACGAGGCCGAGGCGATGGGAGCGCTGGCCTTCTTCGGCGACAAGTACGGTGAGCGGGTACGGGTGGTCTCGGTGGGCGACTTCTCGGTCGAGTTCTGCGGAGGCACCCATGTGGGTAGTTCGGCGGAGGTGGGACCGCTCCTGGTCACCTCCGAATCCTCCATCGGATCGAACGTGCGCCGGGTGGAGGCCCTGACCGGCATGGCGGCCTATTCCTATGCCAGGGCAGCGAGGGAGCAGCTGACCGACGCAGGTCGGTTCCTCGGTCTGTCGATGTCGGAGGTCCCGGCGGGAGTGCGCCGGCTGGCCGAGCGCGCTGACGCCCTCCAGACCGAACTGGATCAGCGCCGCCGGCACGAAAGGACTGCGATCGCCGCCGATCTAGCCGGCGCCGCCCGGCGTACCGGCGATACCTCGTGGCTGGTGGCCGAACTCGACGATCACGCCCCGGTGGCGCTACGCCAGGTGGGAGCGCAGGTCAGGGACCGGCTCGGGTCCGGTGTCGTGGTGCTGGGTAGCCGGGCAGGCGGCAAGGGGGCGCTTGTCGGGCTGGCGACCCGTGACCTGGTCGACCAGGGTGTTTCCGTGGCCGACTTGGTGCTGGTGGGCGCCAAGCTCCTAGGCGGAGGCGGCAGCCGCGATCCCGAGCTGTCACAGGCGGGCGGACCCAGGGGCGACAAGGTGGGTGAGGCTCTGGACGCGATTCGGGAGGCGGTGGCACGCCGTCTGAGTGCCTGATGAGCGCCGGACCGGAGCGGGCCAGCCGCATCATGGGCATCGACTACGGAAGCCGGCGCGTGGGTGTGGCGCTTTCCGACCGTCTTGGTATCGCCGCCCATCCCTTCGGAGTACTCGAGGCGGGCCCCGGGCTCGGCCGCCGGCTGGCCGACCTGGTCGGCTCGGAGGATGTGGCCAAGGTGGTGGTGGGGTTACCGGTCTCGCTCGACGGCACCGAGCAGGCTGCCGCCCGCAGGACGCGCCGGTTCGCCGATCGGCTCCGGCCGCTCGTGGGGGTCGAGGTGGTCCTGTATGACGAGCGGCTGACCACCCGGATCGCGGAAGACGTACTGGTGGCGGCCGGGACATCCCGGGCCAAGCGCCGCCGACGGGTCGACAAGGTAGCCGCCGCGGTGATGCTCCAGGGATATCTTGATGGTCAATCCCGGACGGGGGTCGAATGAGCGCCTACCGGCGACCGGACGTTCCACCGGAGGGTTACGACGGAGCTGACGACCGGTGGTGGATCCGCGCCCGAGGCGCCATCACCGGTCTGCTCGTAGCTGCTGTCGTCAGCTACGCCCTGGTAGTGGGGGGCACGGGCGTGGGCAACTGGGTAAACCGGCTCGGCGGGCTCGGTGGAGGGGATCAGACCGCCGAGGTCGTGCCCGGCCGTACGGTGGTGGTGGAGATCCCGTCTGGGTCCAGCGCCCGTAGCATCGCCGGCATCCTGGTGGGCAACGGCGTGGTGCCCTCCGCCATCGAGTTCGAGTCGTTGGTCCGGACTCGCGAGGCAGGCAGCCTCCTCAAGGCCGGTACCTACGAGTTGGTTACCGGGACCGACCTCGACGAGATCGTGGACCTACTCATAGCGGGGCCGTCCCTCGATGTCTTCCGGGTGACGGTGGTCGAAGGACTCCGTCTCGCCGAGGTCCTGGACGTGCTGGCTCAGGCCACCCGCGACTATTCGGAGGGGGACTTCACGGCGGCCCTGTTGAGCGGGGACGTGACATCCGCCTACCTGCCCGCCGGTCTCGACCGGACGGTATGGGAGGGGCTCCTCTTCCCGGCTACCTACGAGTTCTTCGGTGACGCCACCCCGGCCGAGATGCTGCAAAGGCTGGCTACCGAGCTGGAGCGACGCCTGGAGACGTATGACTGGTCCCCGGTTACCGCACGAGGCCTCTCGGTTTACGAAGGCCTGGTGATGGCCTCTCTGGTGGAGGCCGAGGCCGGTACGGATGAGGACCGGCCGCTGATCGCCAGCGTCATCAATAACCGGTTGGCGCGGGGCATGCCGCTCCAGATCGACGCCACCGTTCTCTACGCCATGGCGGACCGGGGCCGGTCGCCCACGCTCGAGGACCTCCGGTTCGAGTCCCCTTACAACACCTACCTGATAGCCGGTCTCCCGCCGACGCCGATCGGTGCGGCAGGCGCCAAGTCCATCGAAGCGGTCATCGACCCGGCGGATACCGACTACCTCTACTACGTTCTCACCTCGGAGGACGGCGCCCACTCCTTCTTCAGTGACTACGACGACTTCTTGGTGGCCAAGCAGCAGGCGGACGCCCTGGGGATCGGTTGATCCGGATGGCCTACCTGCGTCTGGCGGTCCTCGGCGATCCGGTGGCCCATTCGCTCTCGCCGGTCATCCACGCCGCCGCGCTGGAGTTCGCCGGACTCGAGGGCACGTACGGCAGGCGCCGGGTTGACCACGTCGGCATGAGACAGGCTGCGGACGATCTCCGCTCCGGGCGCTTGACCGGCGCCAACGTGACGATGCCCCATAAGGCCCTGGCAGCCGGGCTGGCCGACCGGCGCTCGGGAGCCGTGGTCCGCTCGGGCGGCGCCAATACCCTCTGGATGGAGAACGGCCGGCTTCATGCCGACTCCACCGACCCCGAAGGGGTGCGCTTCGCGTGGCGGCATGCCGGACTCCCGGCCGATGCTCCGGTGTTGCTGCTGGGCGCGGGTTCGGCCGCCGCCGCGGCCCTCCTGGCTCTGGCCGATCGGGAGGTCTTCGTGGCGGCGCGGCGTCCGGAAGCAGCTCACCAACTGGTAGCCCGAGTGGGCGCCAGGGCCGGGGTCGCGCCGTGGGGGGAGCCGGTGGCGGGTGCGGTACTGGTCAACGCCACCCCGCTCGGTATGCGTGGCGAGGCCCTCCCGGCCGGCGTGCTGGACGAGGCGGGGGGTCTGGTGGAACTGGCCTACGGCGGCGGGCCGACCCCGGCCGAAGCCGTGCTGGCGGCGCGGGAGCTGCCGGTGGCGTCGGGGGAGCTGGTGCTGGTCGGCCAGGGGGCGGCCTCGTTCGCCATCTGGACCGGCGTGGAGGTGCCTCCTGGCGTGATGCTGGCGGCGCTCGCCGGACACCGCGATCCGCCCACCGAGCCCGCGACCCGCTAGTGGTCTGTCTGCGAAACAGCCAGGCGTGTTCTGGCGGTCACCGGTGTCCCGTCGCTGCGTTCCGCTTCCTCCACGTACCGCTGCGGGTACGCCTTCGTCAGCGGGCCTTGCGAGGAACACTGCTGGCGGCGCCACACCACACCGCCATTCCGCAGACAGACCACGTGGTCTAGTCATCCAGGCGGTGCCGCTCTACCTGGTCGCGGGAGTCCTGGGCCTCTTTGCGGGCCGGCTCCTGGTGAGCCTGATCCGGGCCGAGCTGGATCGGGCGCCGTTCAGGTCGGCCATGGCCTGCCGTCCGGCTTGCGGCTGTCCTGTCCGACCGGCGGACTTCGTGCCTCTCTGGTGGTGGGCGGGTAGCAGGGATAGGGACTCCTGTTCACGATGCCACCGGCCGGCCGGGGCTTTCTACCGGCTGGTGGAGCCGGTGACTGCGATTGCCTGGGCCGGGACGGTCGGGCTGGTCGGCGTGCGGTGGACCCTCGCATCGTTTCTCTGGATGGTGGCGGTGACGGTGGTGCTGAGCTTCGTCGATGTCCGGAGCTACCGGCTTCCCAACCGGGTACTCGTACCCGGCACGGTGGTGGGTTTGCTGCTGCTCTCCGGTGGCGCTCTTGTGGACGGTCGGATCGGCGACGTGCCGGAAGCGTTGGCCAGCGGCCTCGGTTACTCGGTCGCGCTGCTGATCCCGGCTCTGGTAACCCGAGGCGCCATCGGAATGGGCGACGTCAAGCTGGCCTTACTGCTGGGACTGTTCGCCGGCTACACCGGCTGGGAAACCGCCGTGGCGGCCCTGGTGGGCGCGTTCCTGCTGGCTGGGGCGGTGGGCGTTCTGCTACTGGCCCTGCGCCGCATCACCCGCCATGATCACCTACCGTTCGGCCCCTTCATGGTCGCCGGAGCCTGGCTCGCAATCGCGTTCTAGTTGTTAGTTTCTAGTTGTTAGTTTCTAGTTTATAAGCAACTATCGACTAGCAACTATCAACTAGCAACTATTGATTGCTGTATCCTGCCGGGTTCGTATGAGCCTTCTCTCGGATCTGACCAGGATCGTCGCGGCCGGCTTCGAAGCAGCCGGTCTCGACGCTTCGTTCGGCGCCGTTCAAGTCTCGGATCGTCCCGATCTGGGCCAGTTCCAGTGCAACGGCGCGCTGGCCGCCGCGCGGAGCGCCGGTCGTGACCCTCGCGACATAGCCGGGGAGGTGGTGAGGCGGATCGAGGGCGACCGCCGGTTGGCCTCGGTGTCGATCGCCGGGCCGGGTTTCATAAACCTGACCATGACCGGTCGGACCCTCGCCGACGGCGTGGACGCCATGGCGCGGGACGAGCGGTTGGGCGTTCCCCCGGTCGGGCGACCGCTCAACGTGATAGTGGACTACGCGGGGCCGAACGTGGCCAAGGCGATGCATGTCGGGCATCTTCGGGCCACGATCATCGGGGACACGCTCAAGCGGCTCTTCCGTTTCGCGGGACACGAAGTGCTGGGAGACGCCCACTTCGGTGACTGGGGCCTTCAGATGGGCATGCTCATCGTGGCCACCCGCCGGCGACATCCCGAACTGGCGCATTTCGACGGATCGTCCGAGGGTCCCTACGAGGACCCCCTCGACGTCACCCTGGCCGACCTCCAGGAGTGGTATCCGGAGATGGCCCGCCAGGTCGCCGATGACGAGGCGGTGGCCGCCGAAGCTCGGCAAGCCACCACCGATCTCCAGTCGGGCCGGCCGGGGTACGTGGCGATCTGGGAGCACTTCGTCCGGGTGTCGCGCGCCTCCCAGGAGCAGGATTTCTCCGACCTGGGGGTGGAGTTCGACCTCTGGTACGGGGAGAGCACCGTCCGGGATCTGCTCCGCCCCCTCGTGGATGAGACCCTTGCTCGGGGGATTGCGGTCCGGTCGGACGGAGCGGTGGTGATCGATGTGAGCCGGCCTGACGACAGAGCCGAGATCACGCCCCTCGTGCTCGAGACCTCCCACGGGGCGTTCCTCTACGGCACCACCGACGTGGCCACCATCCAGATGCGGGTCTCGGAACTGGGGGCGGACCTGATCCTCTACGTCGTCGACTCTCGCCAGTCCTACCACCTCGAGCAGGTTTTCCGGGCCGCCCGCCGGGCCGGCTTGTCCGGCGGGGCAGTCATGGAGCACATCGGATTCGGAACCATGAACGGGCCGGATGGAACCCCTTTCAAGACGCGTGAGGGCGGCGTGCTCAGGCTGGGAGATCTGATCGAGACGGTTACGGAGGCCGCGGCGGCCCGCCTGGAGGAGTCGGATCTGGCAGCCCGGTATTCCGGGGACGAGCGGGCGCTGATCGCTCGCCAGGTCGGGATCGCCGCCCTCAAGTTCGGCGACCTGGTCAACAACCGTGCCTCCAACTACGTCTTCGACGTGCGCCGGTTTACCGCGCTGGAAGGCAAGACCGGTCCCTACCTGCAGATGGCGACCGTGCGTATGGATTCGATCCTCGGGCGGGCCTCCCGCCAGGGATTGGCGCCGGGCGCCGTCCTGCCGCCGCGCCACGAGACGGAGACCAGGCTCGTGCTGCGCCTCCTCCAGCTACCCGAGGTGATCGACCGGGCCATGGAACTGCGCGCCCCCAACCACCTGGCTGAGTTCGCCTACGAGGTTGCCGCCGACTTCAGCCGTTTCTACGAGGCCTGCCACATCCTGACCGAGCGCGACCCCGGACTGCAGGCCTCATGGTTAGGGACGGTCCGGACCACCCGCCGGGTGCTGGAACTCCTGCTCGACCTGCTGGGTATCGAAGTTCCGGCTCGCATGTAGGTGCCGCTCAACCGGTCCGGTATTCCAGGATGACGAGGAGCATCCAGGGCGCGTAGAGCAGGGAAGGGACGTTGCCGGCGATCCACGGGTAGCGGGGTGCTCCGTATTGGAGGGCCGGCCAGGCCAGCGCCAGGGCGATCAGGCCTGCCGGCAAGGCCCGGTTGCCCACCACGCCCAGATAGGCCGGCACGAGGTCGAACAATTCGGAGAAGCGGGCCAGAGTCGAGGTCGCAAGGCCTGCCAGCCGGCCGGTCACCCAGATGCCGACCAGAATGGCCGGCACCCAGGTGAGCAGCGTCTCCCACGGCTCGGCCTCCACCCGCAGACCGGAGGGCCCGAGGCCCCACTCGGTGGCCATCCCGACAACCGCCGCGCCGAGCATCAATACCGCTACCCCGACCGCCAGGACTTCGGACTCGGGCGGTGCCAGGTCGAGCGCGAGCAGGCCGAGCCCACCCAGGGCCAGCCCGATCCCCATTCCTGCGAGTCCGGTGCCTATGACCGCCAGGACCACCCCGAGCACCATCCGGAGCGACTGCATGCCGATGGTTGCCCACCGCCAGACCTCGGAACCGGGCTGGAGGATCTGGGGGAGCAGCTCCAGGAGGTTCCGGCGCCGCCGGTCGTATGGCGGGTAGTCGGTCACCGGACGGCCGCCCGTCTCCCGGCTCGCTGCAGTGCCTCCCAGTAGAGCTCCACCGGATGAGCGACCCGGGCCGCATGCCCGAGTTCGTTCAGATACGTGCGCAACTGTATCTCGCATCCAGGATTGGCGCTGGCTACGAGAAGGGCTCCGGTCGCTTCCACCTGTTCCGCCTTCGAGGAGCCGAGGCGGCGCGACATCTCGGGTTCCAGCAGGCTGTAGATGCCCGCCGCGCCACAACACAGGCCGTTCGGGTCGATCTCGACAACGGTCAGCCCGGCCGCGGCCAGGATTGCTCGGGGCTGGTCGGTGATCCGCTGCACATGCCGGAGATGGCATGGGTCCTGTACCGCCACCAGGCCGCCACCGGTGCTCAATCGGGGAAGCCTCCCGTCGGTGATCGCCTCCGCCACCACCTCGTTCACATCGGCCACCCTCGCGGCGAGTTCCTCCCCGCCGTCGACCCAATGGGCGTATTCCTTCATGTGTGCCCCGCATCCGGCCGAGTTGACGACCACCAGATCCACACCTCGGAAGGCCGCCATGTTCACGGATGCCATCTTCCGGGTGTCGTCCGCCCAGCCGTCATGCGCGGCGAGCGCTCCGCAACAGGTTTGACCCCGGGGTGAGACGACCTCCCACCCGGCCGCTGCCAGCAGCTCGACGGTGGCCGTGTGCACATCTCCGAACCAGGCGTCCATGACGCAACCGGCCACCAGAGCGGCCACCCCCCGTTTCTCTCCCTCTGCGGCGCGGATCCTCCCCACGATCGAGCGAGGCCACCCTTTGAGCGGTCGGAGCCCGCTCAGGTTGCCCCGGATCCGGCGCGGCGCCAGCGTGGTGAGCCGGAACGACTGGGCGATCGATGCGGCCAGCGTCCCGAATCGGACCGCCGTCCGGCTACGCAACAGGCGGGCTGTCACCAGCCGCCGGAGCCGGCGGTCGACACCCGACGTCTGGGCGGCTATCTCGGCTCTCGCGCCCTCCATTGCTCGGCCGAACGGTACGAACGATGGGCAGACGACCTCGCAGGCGCGGCACTGCAGGCATGCCCCCATGATCTCCTCGAAGCGGCTGTCCACGGGTCGTCCGGCGGCGACCGCCGACATCGCGGTCAGCCGTCCCCGCGGCGAGGCGGTCTCGAGTCCGGTCAGCCGGAAGGTAGGGCAGCTGGGCAGGCACAGCCCGCACTGGATGCATGAGGAGAGTTCGTCCGCGCGTGGCGCGTGAGGGGTGACCCAGCTCATCTCAGATCCGGCCCGGCAGGATGCCCCGGTTGATCCTGCGGCCGGGATCGAACAGGTTGACGACGCGCCGCTGGATCTCGATCGATGGGGGCGGCGTTCCCCACGGGTCGAACGCCCCGGCTACCGATGGGGGCGCGTCCAGCATCACCAGAGCGCCTCCGAGGGACTCGGCCCGGCCCCTCAACTCGCCGAGCTCCTCGAGGTCGACCTCGCCGGCGCCGACTGTTACCTCGCCGACTCCGAACTGGGCCAGGTACCTCCAGCCGGGGTCGAGCCGATCGACGATGCTACGCAGGGAGGAGGGAGGGGTCCGCACCGAGAAGCGAACCGCTCCGGCGGGATGGTCGGGCCAATCCAGCCCGGTGGTGGGTTCGGCGTCCAGTGCGGCTGCCTGGCCTGCCACCTCTTCGGGGGTGCCACCGAGGAATACGGCGGCGCTTCCCCGAGTTTCCAGCACGGCCAGAGGGCGATAGGCCACCTCGAGCGCCTCCTCAGGGGACTCCACGGGCACGGTTGCGGACGCCTGTGGGACCGGCCACAACTTGAGGCAGACCTGGGCGATCAGGCCCATGGCTCCGAGGGATCCGGTGGCGAGGCGGGGAATGTCGTACCCGGTCACGTTCTTCACCACCCGGCCACCGGCGGTGACTACCCGGCCATCGCTGGACACCAGGGTCGTCTCCAGCACCCGGTCCCGGATCGGGCCGTACCGGTAACGCCGCCATCCAGACATGGCGGTGGCGATCGCGCCGCCCACCGTGCCGGTTCCGGGTTGCTCGGCCAGCAGGGCGGTCTGGCCCTTCGACGCCAGCATCTGCTCGAGTTCCTCGACCAGCACCCCGGCCTCCACCACCACGGTCAGGTCGTCCGGCTCCCACGCCACCACGCGATCCAGGCCGGACGTGGAAAGGATCACGTCGGAGGTCACCGGGTATCCGATGCCCCGGTGGGAGCCGCCGCCGTGGATCCGGATGCGGTCTCGGCCGGCCGGCAGGTTGGCCATCAGGCCGGCCGCCTCCTCGATGGTCTCGGGCGTGGCGGTCGGTAGGCCCGAGACCCCATCCGCCGAGCTGGCGAGGCTCAAACCCAGGCCCCCACCGGCGGCGGTCGGCCGAAGTCGAAGCATCGTGAGCCCTGCGGCACGATCTTGCCGGGGTTAAGCCTTCCGTCGGGATCGAGAGCCTCGCGGATGCGCGCCTGAGCATCGAGGCCCATCTCGTCGAAGACCAGGTGCATGTAATCCCGCTTCTCCATGCCGATGCCGTGCTCACCGGACAGCGAACCGCCGATGGCTACGCACATCTCGATGAGGTCTCTCCCGGCCGCGTCCACCCGCTCCATGACCCCTGGAACGGAGGCATCGAACGACATGAGCGGATGCAGGTTGCCGTCACCGGCATGGAAGACGTTCAGCATCGGGATGTCGTGACGCTTCGAGATGGCATAGGTCTTCTCTATCGCTTCCACCAGCCGGGTCCGGGGTACCACCGTGTCGTGCAGGTAATAGTCGGGATTCATCTGGGCGATGGCGCCGAAGGCCGACTTGCGACCCAGCCAGATCCGCTTCCGTTCGGCCTCGTCGGAGGCTATCCGGGTCAGGGTGGCCCGATGGGAGACGGCCAGCCGGCGCACCAGCTCGGCCTCGGCGTCCACCGCCGACGGGTGTCCGGTCACCTCGGCGATCAGCACGGCCGCCGACTCGGTGGGAAAACCGGCGTTCGCGAAACGCTCCACCGCGATCGTCATCGGCTGGTCCATCATCTCGAGGGCTGCCGGGATCAGCCCGTTGGCGATGATTCCCGACACGGTGGCGGCCGCATTCTGCACCTCGGGAAAGGCCAGCAGGATGGTGCGGGACGCGGGCGGGTTGGGCAGCAGGTTCACCAGGACGTCGGTGACGATGCCCAGCGTGCCCTCGGAGCCGACCATCAACCCCCGTATGTCGAGCCCGGTCGGATCCGGCGCCGGCCCGCCTATCGACAGGACGTCACCGTCCGATGTCACTATCTCCATCGCCAGCACGTGGTTGACAGTGGTGCCCTCCGCCAGGCAGTGCGGCCCCCCCGAGTTGTTGGCCACGTTGCCTCCGATCGTGCAGACCGACTGGGAGGAGGGATCGGGCGCGTAATGGAGCCCGAACGGGGTGGTATGGATGCTGAGGTCCAGGTTGATGACCCCGGGTTGTACCCAGACGCACCTGTTCTCGACATCGACGGGGCCGATACGGTTCATGCGGGTGGTGACCAGCAGCACGTGGGGCCCGGTGGTGACCGCTCCACCTGCCAGGCCGGTTCCCGACCCGCGCGGCACCACCGGCACGCCGTGGCGCCCGGCGAGGCACATGATCGTGGCCACCTCGGTGGTATTGCGGGGGAAGACCACCAGTCCCGGCTCGCCGCGTACCAGCCCGGAGTCCTTGCCGAACACGTACAGGTCGAGCGGGTCGGAGGCCACCTGCTCGTCACCGAGCCGGCGGCGGAGTTCGAGTTCGAGAGACGGGATCACAGAGCGGAATGGTAGTGGTTAGGGGCTGTGCAACCGGAGCAGGGTTAACATCGCGGCAAAGGAGGTCTGGTGCCGATCGTTCCCCAATACACCCCCAATCCCAACGCGCTGAAATTCAGCGTCGGGGTGGAGGTGGGCGGTCCTCGTAGTTACGTGCCGGCCAACGCTGCAGACGACCCCGTGGCCCGAGAGCTGTTCGGGATCGAGGGGGTGATGAGCGTCTTCATGACCGCCGACTTCGTCACCGTCACCAAGGAACCGGACGCCGACTGGTCCGGCATCTCCCCGGCGGTCGCGGCCATCCTCGAGAGACACTTCCCGAACGCTTAGTCCTCAACGTGTCACCGGCCAGCCGATACCGGCCGAGTCCACTCTCCATGCCAGCTCGGACTCCGGCAGCGGGACTAAATCCGTCTCGGTCGGAGCGGAGATCTCGGGTAGCGAAAGGGCGCGTACCCCGCCGTCCACCTCGACCCGGAGGTCGACTTCCACCCGCTCCACCGGAAGCCGCCGGAAGCCGGTCCCGTCGGGCGCCACTAGCCGGCGGATCAGCACGAGGGCTCGGTAGGTGTCCGGTCCGGTCTGGGTGACCGATCGGGTCCGGGTCCACTCCACATAGGACACGGTGTCGGCGCTGGACGGCTCAGGCGCCACCCCGTGGGGCAGCCGGAGGCCCGAAGCGGCCTGGACCCGCTCGGCCCACACCTCGGACGGGTCGATGGTGAAGAACTCCAGCACCAGCCATTCGGCGGTGCCCGCCAGGGCCCGCTCCGTACCTTCCCGGTCGACCGCCATGAGGTCGGCCTGGGAGAGCCCGGGGGTGACCTCCGGCTCGGCCAGGGCCACGGTGGCCGGCACCGGTCCCTGGTCAGCCACGGGCGGGAGGGTGGTGGTCGTGGCCAGCGGCTCGGAGGCGACGGCAATCGGGGTGACCGGCACCAGATCCGGCGCCGAAGGCCGGTTGATCTGCCGGAACACGACCACGCCCAGCACCACGACGATCAGGCCGGCTGCGATGCCGTAGACCAGTACCTTGCGGTCGGGTTGGGGTGGGATGGTGAGTTGTTCCCACGGTATGTGCTCGCTCACCTGGTCGTCGGTTGCGGGTGGAAGGTTTGGCACGGGCTGACCCTTTCGTTCCTCCCGGTGCCGACGAACATCGCGCGTCCGGACAACATACCCCGAATGCCCCCGCATTAACAGCCCTGCGGGATAACCCGCCGGCCACGGATAACCGGGAAACCGGTCGCGTGCGGACTAACGTTGTTCGCTATGGTGTCCAACCCCGACCCGAGGCCCGGCCGTTGGGTATTGCCCTTGGTAGTGCTGGGAATGATCCTGTTCACCTGGGTCTGGGTGAACCGTCTGGAGCCGCCTGCCGTCGAGATCACGGCCGACGTATCCGGCACTGCTCCGTCCACGACGGCGACCTCGGCGGCCGCTGAGGACACCACCCCCGGTAACGGCGAGGCCGAGACGCCCGAAGACACCACTCCTACGACCCTCCTACCGCCCGAGATCGAGGTGTACCTCACCAACCTGGCAGAGGACAAGACGGCGCTGGCGGCGCTGGTCGAGGAGTTGAACGCTGTCAACGACGCCTGGGAGAACCGGGATGAGACCGGTGTTACCTTCGCCGAGACGGAGGCCGGCATGGTCGCTGCCTCCGAGCGGGCCGTGGTCTTCAGCGAGGCGGTGGAGCTCCACCGGCCACCAGAGGACGTGGCCGGGTTGACCGACGCTCACCAGCGGGTCTACGAGTCGGCGGCCGCAGTTGCAGAAGCAGCAGCCGCCGCCCTGACCGGATTGAGAGCGCCCGACACCGGCGAGGACCGCCGAGCGGCCATGGTGGAGTTCCGGGCCGCAGCGGCCAGCTTCGAACAACAGGTCGACCAGATCAGCGAGATCGTCCGGCAGGGCTTCGGCGCCGCCTGACAGTTCCGGGCACGTTCCCGATGGCCTCTTGCCTGTCCCGACACGCTGGCTACTACTGAGGCTTCGCCGACCAGCCCCCTTGAAACCATCATCGGATAGCGATATATGGAGTGTGGGATGACTAGAAGCAGGATGTGTAGCTCAACACCCATCCCGTGCTCTGGGCTACACTGGCAGCAATGGAGTTAAGCAATATGGACTATGCAGTGGTCGTCGGATTGTTCGGCATCTCGGTCGCTATCTTCTGGCGGGTCGTATTCGTGCTGACCCGAAGCATCGAGAGAAGCCTCGAGGAGTTCAAGGCCCTTACCAACGAGCGCTTCGACCGCCAAGATGCGGCGATCAGGGAAGGCTTCGCCAAGCAGGATGAGCGGTTCGACCGGCAGGACGGGCGGCTGGGCCGACAGGATGAGCGCCTGGAGAGGCACGGCGCTTTGCTACTCCAGTTGGTCAGGGACGTCGGTCTGCTGACCGGCGCGCTGATCGGAATACCGGGCAAGGAAAGAGAGAAGGTCGGCTCCCGCGAGTAGGCCTTACCGGCCGCCGGCAGGGTGCGAAAGAGTAAAGGCCCGATGCGCGCATTGCTGCACGCATCGGGCCTCAGACCACAGGGTCGGTTGGTTCAGGAGGAGGCCGCTCCGCAGATGGTCTCCATGATCAGGCGGGTAACCAGGTAGGGATCGCAGTTCGAGTTGGGACGGCGATCCTCGATGTAGCCCCTCTGGTTCTTGTAGGTGGTCCAGGGGATCCTCACGGATGCGCCCCGGTCGGACACCGCGTAGTTGAACTGGTCGTAGCGCTGGGTCTCGTGCGCCCCGGTCAGCCGCATCTCGATGTCGGCGCCGTAGTTCTTGACGTGCTCCTGCGCGTTGGCGCCCAGAGCCTCGCAAGCGGCGATCACGGCGTCGTAGCTCTCCATCATCTGGCGGGTCGAGACGTTGGTGTGGCATCCCGCGCCGTTCCAGTCACCCGTAACCGGCTTCGGATGCAAGGTCACCTGTAGGCCGTAGTCCTCGGCGATCCGTTCGATCATCCAGCGGGCGATCAGGATCTGGTCGGACACCTCTACGGGCGGCAGCGGCCCGATCTGGTACTCCCACTGCCCTGGCATCACTTCGGCGTTGGTGCCCTCGATCGACAGGCCGGCGTCGATGCAGGCCTGGCTGTGCGCATCCACTACGGGCCTCCCGAAGGCGCGATTGGCGCCCACCGAGCAGTAGTACGGGCCCTGGGGGGCCGGATACCCGCCGAGCGGGAACCCCGGCGGGGGACCGTAGTACTGGCTGGCCGTCGGATCCATCATCGTGATGAAGGTGTACTCCTGCTCCAAACCGAAGATCGGGTTGAAGTCGGCATACTTCTCGTAGGCTTCCACGCAAGCGGCCCGAGTGTTGGTGGGGTGGGGTTCGAAGTCGGGCGTCAAGCACTCGGAGAGCACGAGAATGTCGTCACCGCCGCGGATCGGGTCGGGCACCTGTTTCACCGGCCGGAGCACCACGTCCGAGTCGCCTCCGGGCGCCTGGTTGGTGCTCGATCCGTCGAAGCCCCAGATGCCCGGTTCTTCTCCGTCCTTGAGCACGTTGGTCTTCGACCGCAGGAGCGGGGTCGGCTCGGTCCCGTCCGACCAGATGTACATAGCTCTGTATGCCATACAAGCATCCTCTCATCAAGGGAGTCCCCATGCCGCGGTGAGTAGATCGCTTGGCGAGTGGCCGCCTCAACCCCAGTGCGATCATCGCACCCCCGGCATCTCGGGGCGTGGCGTGGCAAGGCTAGTCCGCCCGATCATGAATCGGAAACGCATGCGTGTTCCGTTCACCTCGGATCAGGCCTGGCCGCGGGCCCGTTTGGTGTCGGATGGTCGAACCCGGTCGCATAGTCGGCCAGGAACCCGGTTGGTGTCGGCCGCGGCCCATGCCTCGCGTCGCGCCCGTTCAACGCCTGTTCGGTGCGGCTCTCGTGATGGGAGGCGGTTGGCGCGTAGCCCGAGGCTTCGGCAAGCCCAGCGGGCCGCATGGACCCAGGCTTAACCCTGGTTCCCGCTCCGCGCCGCCACGATCTCGATCTCGACCCGGAACCCGCCCGGTAGGGCGGACACCTGTACCGCCGACCGAGCCGGGGCACCACCCTCGAAATACTCGGCGTACACCTGGTTGATAGCGGTGTAATCCGCAATGTCAACCATGAAGATGGTGGTCTTCACGATGTCGGCGTAGTCGAGCCCGATGTCTCCGAGCATGGCGCCGATGTTGTTCATGACCTGACGCGTCTGCGCGGATACGTCACCGTCCTCCCGTCCACCCTCCGGTACGAGTGCGACTTGACCCGACAGGAATACCAGGCCGGCGGCCTCGACCGCCACCGAATACGGGCCCAGAGCACCTGGAGCGCTGGGAGTCTTGAGGATCCTCTTTGCCATGGCGATGCCTCCGTTTCTCACGTCAAAGGCTACCGCGCCGGTGGAGGAGGTCGGATGTTCCGGAAGTGTCGCCCGGGATAGGCGGGTCAGTAGCTAGCTGAAGCTGTTCCCGCAACCGCACGACCTGCTGACGTTCGGGTTGTTGATGGCGAAACCCGCCCCCATGAGGCCGTCCTGGTAGTCCAGGGTCGAGCCGCGCAGCAGGTCCACGCTCTGGCGATCGACCACCACGTCGAGGCCATCGAACTCCTCGACCACGTCGGCCTCGGATCTGTCGGAGTCGAAGAACATCTCGTACGAGAAGCCGGAACACCCTCCGGGGCGGACGGCCATGCGCAGGGCTAGCGCCGGGTCCCCTTCGGAGACCAGCAGTTCACGCACCTTGGCAACCGCTCCGTCGGTCAGGGTGACCGCCCTCACCGGTCGGCGCGTGGTGATGTTGACTAGCTGTTCCATCCGGGTACTCCCGATCGACCGTCCGGGCTATCCCTAGGGATCAACCCGACGCGAGCATTATACAAGCGGCTGGCCTGCAACCGAGAGATGACGCGGGAAACTGGCGAATCCCTGCGGCACTGCGACCTTCGTGATCCGGCTTGTCGAAGCTGGTACCAGGACGCTGAGCGTATCGGAAACGCCGTCATTGCCGATAAGGTGGGTCGATCCGACGGATGCGCGGAGACGACCATGCCACAGTCCCTCACCGAAGACCGGATCATGGAGGCCCTGCGAGGGGTGATGGACCCTGAACTCGGTTCGGACGTGGTCGATCTGGGGATGGTGCGCGAGGTCGTACTCGATGAAGGCGTTGTGACCATCGGTCTGGCTCTCACCATCGCCGAGTGCCCGATGCGGGGCCAGATCGAGAACGACACCGTCCGCAGGATCGAGGCCATCCCCGGGGTGGAAAGGGCAGTGGTCGAGACCCGAGCCATGACCAGGAAACAGCGTTCCGAGCTCATGGAGGTGGCTCGCCGCCGCGCCCGGGAGAACGCAGCGCCCACCCGCGTGCCGCCCACCACCAGGACGATCGCGGTCGGCAGTGGCAAGGGCGGAGTCGGCAAGAGTTCGGTCTCCGTCAACCTGGCCCTGGCACTGGGTCGGCTGGGCTACCGGGTCGGGTTGCTCGACGCTGATATCTGGGGGTTCTCGGTCCCGCGGATGCTGGGGACCGACGCCCGGATCGAGGCCGACCCGGATACCAGGCTCATGCAACCGGTCGAGGCCTACGGCATCGAGGTGGTGTCCACGGGCTTGATCATCGAATCGGAGGAGACCGCCCTAATGTGGCGGGGCTTGATGCTCTCCAAAGCGCTGGAGCAGTTCCTCCAGCAGGTCGCCTGGGGCAAACTCGACTACCTCGTCATCGACCTCCCGCCCGGCACCGGCGACGTCCAGATGGCCCTGTCACGCCTCCTTCCACAGTCGGAGATGATCGTGGTGACCACCCCTTCCCTGACCGCCCAGAAGGTGGCGATCAGGGTGGCCGACATGGCTCGCCGCTCCGCCATGCCGGTGGTGGCGGTGATCGAGAACATGTCCTACTTCGAGACTCCGGACGGGCAACGGTTCGAGTTGTTCGGCCGGGGTGGGGGAGAGGCGCTGGCGGACTCGCTCAACGTCCCCCTCATCGGAGCCATCCCCCTGGATCCGGCCCTGGGCGCCGGGGCCGACCGGGGCGAGCCGGTGGTGGTGGTCAGACCCGACGGTGCTGCGGCCCGGGTCTTCATGGAAGTGGCCGGGAGGCTGGTCGGGCTGGTCCCCCCGGCCGAGGCCGAGACCTGCACGGGTCGGATCGCCAAGCTGATGGCGGCGCTCTCTTCGTAGAGCCCGCCCATCCGGCTCGATGACACCGGAATACCCCGGGGGAGGTGCCGTGTTCGGTCCCGGTCGTGGCACAATTCCCACCATGCTCTATCTAGACCATGCCGCGTCCTCTCCCCTTCGACCCGAGGTATGGGCCGCGATGGAACCCTTCCGTCTCGACGTCTACGGCAATCCGTCAGGGAGCCACGCCATCTCCCGTAGAGCAAAGAACGCCCTCGAGGACTCCCGCGACCTGGTCGCCTCGCTCATCAACGCCGACCCGAAGGAGATCGTTTTCACAGGGGGTGGATCGGAGGCCGACAACCTGGCCATCAAGGGCAGGGCGTTCTCGGGCGGACGCCGCGGCGCCATCGTCACGTCGCCCACGGAGCACGACGCCGTCCTCATGAGCGCCGAGCACTGCAACTCCTTCGGATCCGTGGTCACCTACGCGAAGGTGACCACCGATGGCCTCGTCGACCCGGCCGAGGTCGCCTCCCACGTGACAGAGGACACCGCGGTGGTCTCGATCATGATGGGCAACAACGAAACCGGCGTGCGGTTGCCCGTCGAGGAGGTGGCCAAGGCGGTAAGGGCTGCGCACCCCGCGGCCATCGTCCACACCGATGCCGTCCAGGGTTACGTCTCGGAACGGGTGGATGTCGACGCCCTGGGTGTGGACCTGCTGTCTCTCGCGGCGCACAAGTTCGGAGGTCCCAAGGGCGTGGGCCTCCTCTACGTCCGGTCCGGGACTCCTCTTGCTCCCTTGGTCCACGGTGGCGGGCAAGAGTTGGGTCGGCGCTCCGGCACCCACAACGTGATGGCCGTGGTCGGAATGGCGGCCGCCATGGCCGCTCTCGAGGAGGAGCGGGCCTCCTTCCGGGCCCGGGTCAGGATCGAACGCAGCGCCTTCGAGGCCACGCTGGCCGAAATGGTTCCGGACCTGGTCGTCACCGGCGCCGGCGCGCCCCGGATGATCCAGACCAGCCACCTCCGCATTCCCGGTGTTCGCAACGAGATGCTGCTGGTCCGGCTCGACCGGGCCGGGCTGGCCGCGTCCGCGGCCTCCGCCTGCCAATCGGGCGCGGCCTCGGTCTCCCACGTGCTCGAGGCCATGGGCATGAGTCCAACTCTGGCCAGGGAGTGCCTCCGGTTCTCCTTCGGGTGGTCGACCCCGGAGGGTGAGGGCGCCCGCGCGGCCAGACTGGTCGCCGGCGAGGCAGGCGCGCTGCGATGAGAGCCTTGGTGGCCATGTCGGGCGGGGTCGACTCCTCCGTTGCCGCCGCCTTGGCGAAGGAACAGGGCTGGGAGGTCATGGGTGTGACCATGAAGCTCTGGCAGGGTCCGGACGGCGAGGCGCCCACCGCCGGATGCTGCACCGTCTCCGATGCCGAGGACGCCCGGCGGGTGGCCGCCCGGCTGGACATCCCCTACTACGTCTGGGACTACACCGAGGAGTTCATGTCCGGCGTGGTCGGCGGCTTCATCGACGACTACCTCACGGGCCGCACTCCCAATCCGTGCGTGGAATGCAATCGGACGATCAAGTTCTCGCGCCTCCTGGCTCATGCCGACGCCTTGGACTACGACGTGGTGGTGACCGGGCACTACGCCCGGATCACCTCCGATGGCGGGCGCTACCGCCTGTGGCGGGGCGTCGATACCGACAAGGACCAGTCGTACGTGCTCTCGATGCTGGGCCAGGACCAGTTGGCCCGGCTCTGTTTCCCGGTGGGCGACCTGACCAAGGACCAGACCCGCCGGATGGCGGCCCGCCTCGGGTTGCGCACCGCACGCAAGCCCGACAGCCAGGACATATGCTTCGTCGGGCAGGGCAACTACCGCGACTTCCTCGCCGGACAGGGCGTGGCGCCGACCCAGGGTCCGATTATCCATCTGGACGGCCGGCTGTTGGGCGTGCATCACGGCATCACCAACTTCACGATCGGCCAGCGCCGGGGTCTCGGAGTGGCCGTGGGCGAGCCCCTCTACGTGACGGATGTCGATCCCGACGCCGGAATCGTGACCGTGGGTGACCGGTCGGACCTGGCGGTGGACGAGGTAACGGTGGAGGATATGAGCTGGGTGGACCGGCCCGTTGCGGGTTCTCTGCTGGCGCAGTACCGAGCCCACGGCCGGGCCGCACCGGCCGAGGTCTCGCTGGAGGACGGCGTGGCGATCGTGCGTTTTGCCGAGTCCCAGGAGGCCTTGGCGAGAGGACAGACCCTGGCTCTCTACCTCGACGAAGAGGTGGTCGGCGGGGGAATCATCAGGACTACTGCCTGACCGGTGCGGCGGGCGGCATGAGCGAGAGGGATCCGGCCAGCCTGATCGCGGACCTGGTCGCGGACATTCGCCACCACGATCACCGCTACTACGTGCTGGACGATCCGGAGCTTCCCGATGCCGACTATGACGATCTGCGCCGGCGGCTGGCGGCGCTGGAAGAGGCTCATCCCGACCTGGTCACGGCCGACTCGCCCAGCCGGCGCATAGGGGCGCCGCCGTCCGAACTCTTCGCTCCGGTCGCCCATCGCGAGCGCATGTTCTCCCTCGACAACGCCGAGAGTGCGGCCGAGGTCGAGGAGTGGCTGGCCCGGGCCGAGCGCCACCTGGATCGGCCCGCGGGAAGCCTGGTGTGCGAGTTGAAGATCGACGGCGTGGCCGTGTCGCTGACCTACGAGCACGGTCTCCTGACCCGCGGCGCCACCCGAGGGGACGGCGCGACCGGCGAGGACATCACGGCCAACGTCCGGACCATCGCGTCCGTCCCGCTCCGGCTGCTGGGGGACCCTCCCGCTTACATGGAGGTGAGGGGAGAGGCTTACCTTCCCCTGGAGGAGTTCGATCGCCTCAATGCCCGGCAGGCCGAGACGGGTGACCGGCTCTATGCCAACGCCCGCAACGCCGCCGCCGGCTCGGTGCGGCAGAAGGATCCGGCGGTCACCGCGTCCCGGAACCTGGCCGTGTGGATCTACCAGGTGGGCTACCTGGAGGGCGGGCCGTCCCTGGCCACCCACTTCGAGACGATGGAGTGGCTCCGCGGGTTGGGGCTGCGGGTCCATCCGGGGACCGAGACCGTGACCGATGTGGCTGAAGTGACCGGGTACGTGGAGCGTGTCGAGGCGGCGCGCAACCACCTCCCGTACCAGACCGACGGAGTGGTCATCAAGGTGAACGGGCTAGGGGAGCAGGCCGAGCTCGGCTCCACCGCCAGGGCGCCGCGCTGGGCGATCGCCTACAAGTTCCCGGCGGAGGAGCGGGTCACGCGGCTGCTCGGCATCGAGATCAACATCGGACGCACCGGAGCAGCGACGCCTTTTGCTGTATTGGAGCCGGTGTTCGTGGGAGGCGCCAACGTCGAGCGGGCGACTCTCCACAACGAGGATGAGGTTCACCGCAAGGATGTGAGGGTGGGTGACCAGGTCGTCGTCCGGCGAGCCGGCGACGTGATCCCCGAAGTGGTCGGCCCGGTGCCGTCCCGCCGGACCGGCGGGGAGAAGAAGTGGACGATGCCGTCCGATTGTCCCTTTTGCGAGGCGCCCATCGTCCGGCCTGATGACGAGAAGGTGGCCAGATGCACTCGGGGCCTGACATGCCCATCGCGGCTCCGGGAGTGGTTGTTCCACTTCGCCGCCCGTGGTGCGATGGATATCGAGGGGATGGGTTACAAGACAGTAGACCTCCTCCTCTCGGAGGCCCTCATCGCGGGGCCGGCGGACATCTTCTTCCTGCAGCCCGACGACCTGCTGGGCTTCGAAGGCTGGGGCGAGATCTCGGTTACCAACCTGATGGATGCCATCGAGGCCGCCCGGGACCGTCCGATCGGAAGGTTGCTCGTGAGCTTCGGTATCCGCCATGTGGGTGGCACGGTGGCGCGCCTCCTGGCCCGCGAGTTCGGCAGCATCGAGGCCCTTCGGCAGGCGGATGAGGAGACCCTGGCGGCCATCGAAGGCATAGGCCCCGTGATCGCTAAATCGGTGGCCGAGTGGTTCGCTGACGACGGCAACCGGAACCTGGTGGAGCGGTTGGAAGAGGCCGAGGTCAGGCTCGCCGATCCCGACTGGGGGCAGGGCCCCGAGAAGACCCTCCAGGGGGTGCGGTTGGTGTTGACCGGTTCGCTGGAGTCGATGACCCGCGCCGCGGCCACGACCGCTGTGGAGGCACGGGGTGGCAAGCTGGTGTCGTCGGTGTCGAAGGCGACGACCGCGCTCGTGGCGGGCGGATCTCCCGGATCGAAGCTCGCCAAGGCGAATTCGCTCGGAGTGAAGGTCATCGACGAGAGCACCCTGCTCGCACTCATCGAGCGCGGGCCGAGCGTCCTCGACTAGAAAACCCTGAACTCCCAGCTGTAACGGCCCTCGTCGGGAAGCCCGCTCAGCTTCCGCCAACTCACCAGAACGGTGTGCGGGCCGGGCGTCCATAGGATGGTCGAGGAGCGCGTCGGCGCCCACGAGTGCACGCCGGTACCTTCCACGAAACGTACCTCCGACTCGGGCACCCGGAACCCGTCGATGTAGATGTCGACCCGGTAGCCGACCGGGACGTCCACTTCGACGCGTGTCTGGAGCGGCACCTGGCTGCCGGGTTGGGGCGAGATCTTCTCGAGCGCACGAGGCAAGGGCTCACGACCAGTGTCCGGTGACCCGAAAACGAACCCCATCACGACCACCAGCCCCGCCGCCAGACCGAGCAACAGGAAAACGGCGAGGTAGCGTCGATCGGTCACGTCCGGGTCTCCACGGCAGGGGATTCTATGGGGTGCCTCATGTGCGGGGTTCGCCGCCTGTTTCGGTAGCGCACCGGGCAGTAGGCGGGTTGAGGCGGGTTGCCATGGCCATGACGCTACCCTGACCCCGTGCGCGTGAATCCGGTGCTGGACCAGATCGGCTCCCACGCCATTACGGCCATACACGACCGGGCCCGCCACCTCCGCGCGGCCGGTAGGCCACTGGTCGACTTCTCGATCGGCGATCCGCGCGAGCCGACCCCTGCCTTCATCCCGGAGGCGCTCAAGAGAGCGGTTCCGAAGGTGTCGCAGTACCCCACGGTGATGGGCCTGCCTGCCCTCCGCCGCGCCATCGCCGGCTATGCGGGTCGCCGGTTCGGCGTGGAGGTCGATCCTGATACCCAGGTGTTGCCCACAACCGGGTCCAAGGAGTCCATCTTCTCCACGGCGCTCGCGTTCGTTGACCGCGAGGCCGGAGACGGGGTGGTGTGGCCCACTCCCGGCTATCCCATCTACGAGCGGGGCGCCCGCCTGGCGGGGGCATTACCCCTCCCGGTCCGCCTGAAGGACGACTTCCTGTTTCGTGTCTCCGACATCCCGGACCGATCCTGGGAGCGGGCGCGCATGCTATGGCTGAACAGCCCCCACAATCCGACCGGCGTGGTCAGTTCACTCGACGAGCTGGCCCGGTTCCGGGAACGGGCGCAGCAACACGGGGTGCTGTTGTGCTCCGACGAGTGCTACGTGGATCTATATGACCACGATCCGCCTGCTTCCCTTCTCGAGGTGGGCGGCACGGAGGGGGTGCTCGTCTACCTGAGCCTCTCCAAGCGGAGCGGTATGACCGGCTACCGGAGCGGAGCAATCGTGGGAGACGAACGGGCGATTGCGGTGCTCAGATCCCTCCGCACCGGAACGGGCACGGCCCCTCCCGAGTTCACTCAGGCGGCTGCCATCGCCGCCTGGAACGATGACGCCCATGTTGAGGAACGGCGTACGCTCTTCCGGCGCAAGCGGGTGATCATCTCCCGAGGGTTCGAGACGCTCGGTTACCCCACGATCGGCTCCGAGGCGGGCCTGTACATCTGGTTGAAGGTAGAGGATGATGTGGCCATTACCGAGCGGCTCCTGGAACACGGCGTAGTGGTCTCTCCCGGTCGCGTGTTCGGCGCCGGCGGCGAAGGGCATATCCGCCTGGCGCTGGTACCTACCCTGGACGAATGCCACCAGGCGATCGAAGTAGTCAGCACCTGCCTGGGTAGCCGATGACGGTACTGGACACCCTGTGCTGGCTGGTTGACATCCCGTCTCCTACCGGTCAAGAGGGTCGGCTTTGCGAAGCCCTCTCGCGCCGGCTCGGCTCCACGTATGCGAGGGACCATGTCCGGCGTGTCGGCAAGAGCCTGGTAGTGGGCCCACGCACCGGGCGGCCACTGCTCTTGCTCGTGGGCCACATCGATACCGTGCCTCCCCAGGGTCAGGGGCCCGCTCAGATCGAGGGAGGACGGCTGCTCGGTCTCGGAACGTCGGACATGAAATCGGGCGTCGCGGTCATGGTTCACCTGCTCGAGGAGGAGATGGTCCGGGAGGGCCCCTTCGATGTGGTCGGCGTGTTCTACGATGCCGAGGAGGGTCCCGATGCGGGGAACGGTCTCGAGCCGGTTCTGCAGGAGCTGTCCTGGCTGTCCGAGGCGGAGTTCGCGGTGGTGCTCGAGCCCACCGACCTCGAGCTCCAGCTCGGTTGCCAGGGCACCGCGAACGCCACCGTCCGTTTCGAGGGCAAGACCGCCCACAGCGCCCGCCCCTGGTTGGGTGAGAACGCGATCACCAAGGCTGGCGCGTGGCTGGCCGATCTCCATGAGCGGCAGCCGGAGGAACACGTGGTGTCGGGCCTTTCCTTCTTCGAGGTGTTCTCCGTGACCCAGGCCTCAGCAGGGCTGGCGCGCAATGTGATCCCCGGGACCTTCGATCTCCACCTCAACTACCGGTTCCCGCCCAACGTGACCCCCGAAGCTGCGCGCAGGCGGCTGTCCGAGATCGCGGCCCCCGCCGACGCGGTGGAGGTTCACGAGATCGTTCCCGGCGCACCGGTGCCGGAAGGCAACCCGCACCTCGATCGGCTGATCCGAGCCACGAGTGCCCCGCTCACTCCCAAGCAGGCGTGGACCGATGTGGCACGTCTGGCGCGTTACGGGGTTCCGGCCGTCAACTACGGACCGGGTGAGGTTGCCCAGGCCCACCAGGCCACGGAGAGCGTGCCGATCGCCTACCTGGATCCGGCGTACGAGGCGCTGCTCGGCTTCCTGACGGAGGCGCCATCCGGCTGATGGATCACGCGGTCCTGTACCAGCACTCCCAGGCCAGCCCACCTGCGATGTGGGTACTGGTGTGCTGCTGGTGGATTCCGGTCGCTCTCCTATCGGGTGTGAACGATCCCGGAAGAACCCCGTACCTGCTTGGGCTGTTTCCGGTGCTCTCGCTGATCTACGTGGGTTTTCTCCGGCTGACAGTGACGGTCAGCGGTGCTGAGATCCTTCTGGCCTACACCTTCGGCCGGCCGCGCCGGCGGATCGACCGCGGCAGGGTCATCTCCGCCGTTCCGGAGCGGATTCCCCTTTGGTACGGGTGGGGCATCCGGCGGACGCCAAGGGGTTGGATGTGGAATGTCTGGGGACGGGACGCGGTGCGGGTCACCCTTACCGACAGGGAGTTCTTGATAGGCACCGACGACCCTGACGGGCTGGTGGCGGCTCTGACGCCTCGTTAGCACCGGCGGGCGCTACTCCGACCGCTGCGGTGCCGTTAACCTCCCGTCCGTGGCCGTTGAGATCGACATTGTCCATGTGGCGCGCCTGGCGCGCCTCGAGTTGTCCGACCGGCAACTGGATACCTACGGGCGCCAATGCCAGGAGCTGCTCGAGCACGTGGCTCGCATCCAGGCGGTGGATACCGAGGGTGTGGAGCCCACCTCCCATCCCCTCCCCATGACCAACCGCTTCCGCGAGGATCGAGTCACCCCGGAGACCGTGCTGGGCCACGAGGAGGTGCTGGCCCAGGCGCCGGACACCGAAGGCCCCTTCTTCCGGGTGCCGCCGGCCATCGAGGAGGCCTGAGCGGTGGTATTCACCACGATCGTGGGGGCGGCCCGCGCCCTGCGGAACGGATCGGTCACCTCGGTCGGGCTGGTCGAACAGGTCCTGGAACGCACCTCGATGGTCGAGGCCCAACTCCACGCTTACCTGACCCTCGATTCGCACGGGCTGAGGGAAGCGGCCGCCCGGGCCGACAAGGAGCTGGCAGGGGGGCAGGATCGCGGCCCGCTCCACGGTATCCCGATCGCGGTCAAGGACAACATGACCACCCGGCACATGGAGACCACCGCCGGTTCGAGGATCCTGTCCGGCTACATCCCCCCGTACGATGCCACGGCAATCCGGCGCCTCCGGGATGCGGGCGCGCTGATCGCGGGCAAGACCAACCTCGACGAGTTCGCCATGGGGTCTTCCACGGAGAACTCCGCCTTCGGTCCCACCCGTAACCCCTGGAACACCGACCGGGTCCCGGGCGGTTCGTCGGGCGGCAGCGCGGCGGCGGTCGCGGCCGGGATGGCCCTGGGCGGCCTGGGTTCCGACACGGGCGGTTCGATCCGCCAACCCGCCTCTCTGTGCGGAGTGGTCGGGGCCAAACCAACCTACGGCGCGGTCAGCCGCTACGGGCTGATCGCCTTCGCCTCCTCGCTCGACCAGATCGGTCCCATTGCTCACCGCGTTGAGGATGCCGCCCTCCTGCTCGATGCGATCTGCGGCCATGACCCCCTTGACTCCACCTCGTATCCCGGCGCGATCGAGCCGTCCCGGGCCCGGCTGGACGGGGGCCTGGACGGGCTCCGGGTGGGTGTGGCCCGCCGGTTGGGCGGCGCCGATGCCGTGGAGCCCGATGTGGAGGCGGCATTCGACCGTACGCTGGCGGCCATGGAGGGGGCCGGCGCCGTAACCGTCGAGGTCGATCTTCCCTCCACGGAGCAGGGGCTTTCCGCCTACTACCTGGTCGCACCCGCCGAGTGCTCCGCCAACCTGGCCCGCTTCGACGGGGTTCGGTACGGACTTAGGGTCGGCGGCGCCACCACCGAGCAGATGATGTCCCGCTCCCGCGCCGACGGGTTCGGCCCCGAGGTCACCCGCCGCGTGCTGCTGGGCACCTTCGCCCTATCGGCCGGTTACCACGAGGCGTTCTACGGCCAGGCCCAGAAGGTGCGCACACTGATCCGCCAGGACTTCGCCCGCGCCTACCGGCAGTGCGACGTGCTGGTCTCACCCACCAGCGCCACCACCGCCTTCCCGCTGGGCGACCGGACCGAGGATCCGCTGTCCATGTACGTGAGCGACGTCTTCACCATCCCGTCCAATCTGGCCGGGCATCCCGCCATCAGCGTCCCCATCGGCCTGGACCGCCACGATCTGCCCATCGGGTTCCAGGTGATGGCCCCCGCCCTGGAGGAGGCGGTCATGTTCCAGGTGGCCGCGGCGGTGGAGTCCCTCGCCGGTTTCGACACCACCGTTCCGTTCGATCCCGCATACGGACTGAGAGGCGGGGTCCGTTGACCTGGGAAGCGGTGATCGGCCTGGAGACCCACGTGGAGCTGTCCACGGCGTCGAAGATGTTCTGCGGCTGCCCCGCCCGGTTCGACGCCGAGCCCAACACCAACGTCTGCCCGGTCTGCCTGGGATTGCCGGGTGCGTTGCCCGTGCCGAACCGGGAGGCGATCAACCGGATCATGCAGATCGGTCTGGCGCTGAACTGTTCGGTGAACCGGCGGCCGGTTTTCCACCGCAAGAACTACTTCTACGCCGACCTGCCGAAGAACTACCAGATCTCCCAGTTCGACCTGCCCGTCTGCGTGGACGGGTACCTCGAGCTGGGCGGGGACCATCCCGCCCGGATCGGTATCGAGCGGGTCCACCAGGAAGAGGACACCGGCAAGAGCACCCACCGGGGCGGCGACGGGAGGATCAGCGCGGCCGAGTACTCGTTGCTCGATTTCAACCGTTCCGGCGTGCCGCTGGTCGAGATCGTGACCCGTCCTGACATCCGGTCTGCCCCCCAGGCCAGGACCTACGCGCAGGAGCTCAGGTTGCTGGTGGAGGCCCTCGGGGTGTCCGACGCCCGGCTGGAGGAGGGGTCGATCCGCTTCGACGCCAATGTCTCGGTGCGTGCGGGACCCCGGGCGCCCCTCGGCACGAAGGTGGAAATCAAGAACATGAACTCGTTCCGGTCGCTGGAGCGGGCCGTCTCGTACGAGATAGAGCGCCAGACCTCTCGCCTGTCGAGCGGGCAAAGGATCATCATGGAGACCCGCCACTGGGACGAGGAGGCCGGCGTCACCAGGGGAGGGCGGATCAAGGAGGGCAGCTCGGACTACCGCTACTTCCCCGATCCCGACCTGGTGCCGATGGAGATCGACCGTGACTGGGAAGAGGGGATGGCGGCGTTGTTGCCGGAACTGCCGAGCGTCCGGCGGGTGCGGTACGAGGAGATGGGTATTGACGCCGTCCAAGCGGCCATCCTGGTGGGAGCCGATACCGGCCTGTCCCAGCTGTTCGAGGACGCCGTGGAAGCCGGGGCCGGTGCTACTCAGGCCGCCAACTGGGTGACCGGTGAGGTCGTGGCGTCCCTGAGGAAGGCGGGCATCCCGTCGGTGGGAGGGTCGTTCCTGACCGGGTCGTCGCTGGCCGAGCTGCTGGGCATGATCCGGCAGGGGTCCCTGTCCGGCTCGGCCGCGAGGGAGGTGCTGGCAGGAGTGATGGCAGGGGAGGGTGCTCCGGCTGTAGTGGCAGCCGCCCGCGATCTGTTGCAGATCTCCGAAAGCGGCTTGCTGGAGTCGGTTGTCGACGAGCTGATCGCGGCGAACCCTGACGAGTTCGCCCGCCTCAGGGATGGCGAACGCAAGCTGGTCGGATTCTTCGTGGGCCAGGTGATGCGCAAGACCCGGGGAAAAGCCGACCCGAAACTGGCCGGAAGCCTCATCACCGAACGAGCAGGACTCTGACCGCTACGCCCAGTGGACGGAATCCGGCTAACGCGGGCCGCCACCCATGCGCGCCTCGCGTAAGGTCCTTCGTGGTCAACCCGTGAGACCCTGAACGATCCAGGCCGCCCCGAGACCCCACAAGCCCGCTACCACGTCGTCCGCGGTGATCCCCAGCCCGCCCGGCAGAGTCTCGGCCCTCCGCACGAGCGGGAACCGTTTGGTGATGTCGGCAACCCGGAACACCGCGAATCCCACCAGAGCCGGCCCGAGAGACACCCCGATGGTGGCGATGAACGTCCCGGCTGCCTCGTCTACTACGACCCATGCCGGATCTCCCTCGTCGGCGAAGTACCCGCTCGCCCACACCGAGAGCGCGCACACCGCCACGGCTGCCACAAGCTGGATCCCCCAGCCCACCCGGCCGAGGAGGAGAGCCGGCACCAGAGCGGCCAGGGCGCCCACCGTCCCGGCGCCCTCGTCAGCCCCCCGGAGCCGGCGCGGGATGAATCCGCACCCGAGCCACGACGCTACGACCCTAGCCATGGACAGCAGAGTAGATGTGGGCGCCCCCTGCCCTGCCCTAGCGATTCGATGGCCGGGGTCACGAGCCGGTGGTCTGGTTGCGCCGCATGCGCATGTTCAGCATCTCGACCAGCACGGCGAACCCCATGGCCGAGTAGATATAGCCCTTGGGGAGATGGGCGCCTCCGCCCTCGGCGACCAGAGAGACGCCGATGAGCAGGAGGAAGGCCAGCGCCAGCATCCGGATGGTCGGATGCTCGTTGACGATCCGCATGACCGGGCTCGACATCCACATCATCACGCCGACCGCTATGAGAACTGCCGCGACCATGACCCCGATCCGGTCGGCCATACCGACGGCGGTGATCACCGAATCCAGACTGAATACGACGTCCAGCAACGCGATCTGGCCCAACACCCCTTTGAAGGTGGCGGCGGTCCGCTTAGCCCTCCCGTCGTGGCGCGATCCCGGATAGAGCTGTTCGTGTATCTCGATCACGGCCTTGCCCAGGAGGAACAGGCCGCCGCCCAGGAGGATGAGGTCCCGCCCCGAAACGCTGTGGTTGAAGACGGAGAACAGCGGCGCGGTGAGGCCGATAACCCAGTTGATGGCGAACAGGAGCACCACCCGCATGCCAGCGGCCATTGCCAGGCCCACCTTCCACACCCGGTCCCGGGACGCGGCAGGCAGCTTGTTGGCCATCAGCGAGATGAACACCAGGTTGTCCACGCCGAGCACGATCTCGAGGGCCGTAAGGGCCACGAGGGACACCCAGATATCGGGCGAGAGCAGGCTACTCACGAACGCAATGCATCAGGACAAGCCAGCAGGATACCGTGCGGGCGGTCCGGAGACCCCGACCCGTCCGGTCCGGCCACTCGGAACATCGAGCAGTTCCGGGTTCCTCTGTCTGCGGGGGTTCTATCATGGTGTTCATGGATACGGCAAGATACATATGGATGGATGGTCGGATAGTTGACTTCGAGGATGCCACCGTCCATGTCCTGACCCACGCATTGCATTACGGCACGGGTGTCTTCGAAGGCATCCGAGCGTACGAAGCAGTGGGCGGTACGGCCGGTTTCCGGCTTACCGACCACATGAAACGTCTGGCCCGTTCCGCCAAGTCGTACCGCATGGAACTCGGGTACACGGTGGACGAGATGGTCGGGGCCGCCAAGGAGGTAGTCCGGGCCAACGAGTTCTCATCCGCCTACATCCGCCCGATCGTCTTCCTCGGTCTCGGCGCTCTCGGTCTGGATCCTCGCAACGCCCAGGTTCAGGTGGCGATCATCACATGGCAGTGGGGCGCCTACCTCGGCGAGGAGGGCGTTCTCAACGGGATACGGGTGAAGGTGTCCTCATGGCGTCGCTTCTCCCATGAGGCCTTCCCGAACGCCAAGGCGACCGGGACCTATATCAACTCGATCCTGGCCAAGCGGGAGGCGGTGACGGACGGCTACGACGAGGCCCTGATGCTCAATTCGGAGGGTTCGATCTCCGAGGGCTCGGGCGAGAACCTGTTCGTGATCCGCGACGGCGTCATCTACACGCCCCCGCTGTCGGCCGGGTGTCTCGACGGCATCACCCGCAACTCGGTGATGACGCTCCTCCGCGACGACGGGTACGAGGTGGTGGAGAAGGTGATCCACCGCTCCGACCTGTATTACTGCGACGAACTGTTCATGACGGGGACCGCGGCCGAGGTGACGCCGGTCCGCGAGGTCGACAATCGTACGGTCGGTTCGGGCCGTCCCGGCCCGGTGACCAGGCGGGCGCAGGAGATCTACGCCGACGCCTACACCGGGAAACTGGATGAATACACCGACTGGCTCGACTACATCTAGTGGCCTGTCTGCGAAATAACTCAGCGTGGTCTGGCGGTCATCGGCGTCCCGTCGCGGCGTTCCGCTTCCTTGACGTACCGCTGCGGGTTGCCTTCGTCAGCGGGCGTTGCGAGGAACACCGCGGCCGACGCCATAACACACCGCCATTCCACAGACCCACTAGTCCTGATGGGTAGGCAACCGAACATCCGCCTGCGGGCTGCCGAGCGACCGGTGGAAGACCTCGAACGGGCCCCGGAGCGACGCTGGAGCCCGACCCGTCCCGGCGAGATCACATCTCCTGCCGACACTCCTTCCGGGGGGTCGTTCGGACGCCCGGGCCCGGACACGGGCTGGGGACTGCGGATGATCAGAGTGGCCTCGTTCGACCGGGGCCGGAGGCCCAGAGATCTGGAGAGCTTGCTTTCCGCCTTGGTGGGCGCCCGGGCGTCCCGGGCTCGCCGGGGGCCTACTCACCAGGACGTGGAGGTTGCGCTGTCTCTGGTGGGGTTGCACGATGGCTATGCCCGGACGGGCGGGGCCCCGGCAGGGCTCGCCGAGGTGAGAGAGCGCTGGCTGGACGAGCTGGCGCACGATCCCTGGCCGGGACGCTCGGCGCTCGCGTCTGTCCCCGCCGATCTTCTCATGGACGAGCCGCGCCGGATACGGGCCCGTCTCCGGGCTGACCCTTCCCTGGTCGCCTGACCGGCCGGACGAGGGTGCCAGGTTGTTCCTGCCGTCCGGCGCCGGTCCGCCCGCGTCATGAGGGACGCCGGCCCGCCACGGCCTGATCTCTCTCCGGGCCCACCGATCGAGGGCGCGCGAACCGCCGCCGTCGGTGGCTTCGCCGGTGGCTCCGCCGGGCCCTCCCCCACCGCCACCTTTCGTGGGATGAGAGCGCGCTCCGCCGGGCCGGGCCTCGGGGCCCGCTCTCGATGTTCGATAACCCCTCGGGCGGCCGGGCTGACGTCGGAGCTCGAAACCGCCGGGTATTTGGTGATCTCCAACATGGCGCGAGCCTGTGACAGATTCCGCCCCGTCACCCCGAGAACGCGAAAAAACCTTCGCCGAGGGCCTCGACCGGCGCGTGCGCCAGCGACGGTGCGACGGTGAAGATCGTCCGCATGCAGACCCCGGAGGGCATCCGCTACGGCGCCGTCGAGCCGGAGGGGATCCGCATCCACGATGGGACTCCATTCGTGGCCTGGCAGCCAACCGAGGTGGTGGTCGACTTCCGCGAGGCCCGCCTCCTGTCGCCGGTGTTCCCGACCAAGGTGATCGGCGTCGCCGCCAACTACACCTCCGGCCCGGACGACGTCGGCGGCGTGTTCCCGGAGAGGCCGAGCCTGTTCATGAAGCCCTCCACGTCGGTCATCGGCCCGGGCCAGGCGATCGTGCTGCCTGCCCTGTCCGGCCAGGTCCACCACGGAGCAGCCGTAGCCGTGGTTATCGGCAAGGTGGCCCGCAAGGTGGCCGTAGAGGATGCCTCCTCGGTGGTGCTCGGCTACACCGCCGGTAACGACATCACAGCCCAGGATCTTCTCCGCGAGGAGGGGCAGCCGGTTCGGGCCAAGAGCTTCGACTCGTTCTGCCCGCTCGGGCCGGCCATCGAAACCGAATACGATCCTTTGGAGGACTTCTCACTCGAGTGCCACGTGAACGGCGTCTTGCGGCAGGGAACATCGATCAACGACATGATCTTCGGGGTGGCTGAGCTGATCTCCTTCGTGACCTCCGTGATGACCCTGCTGCCCGGTGACGTGATCCTCACCGGTACCCCTCCGGGCGCGGGGCCGGTCAAGAACGGCGATGTGGTGGAGGTGTCGCTCGAGGGAGTGGGCGCCCTCACCAATCCGGTGGTGTCCGAGTGAGCGGCCATCGCCGGGTCCGGGTCCGCATCGCCCCGTCGCCGACCGGCTACCTCCATGTCGGCAACGTGCGGGCGGCCCTGTTCAACTGGCTGTTCGCGCGCCGCCATGGCGGTGTCTTCATCATCCGCATCGATGACACCGACCGGGCCCGGTCCGACGACCACTACATAGCGGACATCGTCTCCGGGTTCCGCTGGCTGGGTCTGGACTGGGACGAGGGTGTGGAGGTGGGAGGGCCGCACGGTACCTATCGCCAGTCCGACCGCTTCGATCGCTACCGGGCAGTGGCCGACCAACTGATCGACATGGGACGCGCCTACCACGACTTCCGGTCGGCGGAGGAGATGGAGGACCTGCGGGCCCGGGCCCGGGCGGAGAGGAAGCCCCCCGGCTATTACGTGCGGCGTCCGCCCGGCAGCGACCCGGACACGGCCCGCCGGCGCCTCTGGGACGGGGAGAGGGCGGTGGTTCGATTCTCCAATCCGGGCCGGGCGGTGGGGTTCACGGACGTGGTCCGGGGCGAGGTGCTGTTCGAGGCGGACGCGATCGACGACTTCGTGATCCTGCGCTCCGACGGCTCCCCGACCTACCACCTGGCGTCCACCGTCGATGACATCGACTACGGGATCACGCATGTGGCCCGGGGGGAGGACCTGCTTTCCTCCACTCCCAAGCACATCCTGATCACGGAGGCACTCGGCGGGGAGCGGCCCGTCTATGCCCATCTCCCGCTGCTGTTCGGTCCTGACGGGCGGAAGCTGTCGAAGCGGCACGGCGATACATCCCTACGCGCCTACCGGGACGGCGGGTACCTGCCGGAGGCGGTGTTCAACTACATGGGCCTGCTGGGCTGGTCGCTCGATCCGGACAACGAGGTCTTCGGCCGCGAGGAGGCGATCGCCGCCTTCGATCTGGCGGATGTACAGAAGAGCCCGGCCGTGTTCGACCCCGACAAGCTGGGTTGGATGAACGGCGTGTACATGCGGTCGATGGCCACGCGACGCTTCACCGATCTGGCGGTAGCTTCGGTCGAGGAAGACCTGGGGCGCGACCTGGATGGTAACGAGCGGAGCCGCCTGGCCGGACTGGCGCCCCTCATACAGGAGCGGGCCAAGCTGACCACCGATGTCGGTCCGGCGGCGCGCTTCCTGTTCTCGGACATCACCTATGACGAGAAGGCCTGGCGGAAGGTGATGAAGTCCGATGCCCGGCGAGCTCTGGCCGCCGCCCTCAGGATGCTGGACGGTGTCGGGAGCTGGACCGCCGGAGACATCGAGAGGGCCCTGCGGGAGATGCTGGTCGCCGAGAGCCTCAACCCCCGCAAGGGCTGGCAGCCGATCAGGGTGGCGATCACGGGTTCCAACATCTCGCCACCCCTGTTCGAGAGCCTGGAGGCTCTCCCCAGGGAGGTGGCCCTTGCCCGGATCACCGCAGCCATCGCACGCCTCGACCTGCCGGCCGGCGCCGACTAGAAACTAATCATCGAGTGCCCGGTCAAGGGCGGTGATCAACCGGTCGATCTCGCCTTCGGTGTTGTAGTGGATGAATGACATCCTCAGCACGCCGGGCTCCGTAGGTATCCGCATTTCATCGAGGAGGCGGGGGGCGTAGAAGTCCCCGACGCCGACCATCATCCGGCTGCGAACCAGTGACTTCGCGACTTCCGTAACCGGGCGTCGCAAAGGGACGATCGAGACGGTGGGGGCCCGCAGGGTGGCGTCGGTCGGGCCGGCCACCCGTACGTCATCCCGCCCGGCCAGGTAGCGGAGCAGCCGGTCCGCCAGGTTCGTCTCGTGGGCACGGAACATGTCATGGACCGCCCGGCCTCGCGCCACCGGGGTCGCGGAGGGTCCTCCATGGTGGGTGTATAGGTCGTCCAGGTAGTCGATCACTCCCGCGCACGCCGCCACCTGGGCATGGTCGGGTCCGGCCGGCACCAGCTTGGAGCGGGGTTGGTCGGCCACGAAGTAGTGGCCCTCGTTCCCGAGCCGGTCGGCGAGTTCGCGGCCGACGTACATCACCCCCTGGTGCGGACCCCACGTCTTGTAGGCGGAGAAGAGGTAGACGTCGACTCCGAGCGCCCCGATGTCGGGCAGGCCGTGGGGTGCGTAGGACACTCCGTCGACCACAACCCGGGCGCCGACCTCCGCCGCCCTCGCCACCACGTCGGCGACCGGGTTGATGGCGGCCACCACGTTGGAGGCGTGGGGAAAGGCGACCAACCTGGTGCGCTCGGTCATCAACCCGTCGAGATCGGCCAGGTCCAGGGTTCCCTTCTCCGGATCTACCCGCCACTCCCGCACCACGATCCCCGTGGCCTCCAAACGCCGCCAAACCCCGGCGTTGGCCTCGTGATCCTGCGTGGATGCGACGATCTCATCCCCATCGCGCCACATCGAGCGGAACGCCCGGGCCAGGACGTAGGTGTTCTGCGACGTGGATGGCCCGAAGTGGATCTCGTCCACCCCCACGCCCATCCACTCCGCCATCCGTCGGTAGGAGTGCTCCATCGCCTCGGTGGCTTCGATCGAGAGCGGGAAGGCATGATCGGGTTGTACCTTGGTGCGGCGGTAGAAGCCGGTCAGCCGGTCGATCACCTGCCGACAGGCGTAGGACCCGCCCGCGTTCTCGAAGTGGGCCCACCCGGCGAGTCGGGCGTCGGAGAAGGCGGGAAACTGGCGGCGGGCGAACTCTACGTCCAAGGGCCGCAGCGGGGGTTCCGGCTCGGGGTTCACACGGCGGAGTTTGCCAGATCGGGCCGGTCCGAGCCGCCTGCCGTCCAGCTACCCGGCCCGGCTGACGCGCTCAGGCGCGTTCGAGCACGATTACCGGGATGACCCGCGACGTCTTGGACTCGTACTCCTCGAACTGCGGGTAGTCCTGCTTCTGCCTGGTCCAGATCCGGTCCCGCTCTGCTCCCGAGGCGACCCGGGCTCGGACCCGGATGGTCCCGGTCCCGACCTCCACCTCTGTGGCTGGATTAGCCACCACGTTGTGATACCAGTCGGGGTTGGTGTCCGCGCCGGCCTTGGAGGCGAAGACCGCGTAGCCGTCCGCCAGGTCCTGGTACGCGAGCGGTGTGACCCGGCGGGTCCCCGTGCGGGCGCCCGTATGATGAAGGAGCAGCAGCGTCCTCCCTTCGAACATTCCACCCACCTGACCGTTGTTGGCGCGGAACTCCTCGATGATCGCCGCATTCCAGTCGTTCACGTTCGTCCAATCACTCATCCGGCGCTCCGATCCTCGTTCTGCTGGAAGGCCTGTCGAAGCCTGTCCTGATGATGCCACGGTCTTTTGACAACCCGAAGCGGCCTGGCATTCGTCGCCGGGCGAAGACGGCCGCTTGGCACTCATCACTCTTAAGTGGTCTCATGCGCAATGGCGTGCCGGAAACGCGAATTGGCAGGGCTAGGGTATGCCGGACCGCGTCGTGTACAGCAGTTCCGGAGGCCCTATGCGTGACGGTTACGGACCCATGACGAGGTTCCGGATGAGAAGGGTCAGCCATGTCAACCCGGCGTAGGGTGGTGCTCGAGAATACGCCGCTGCCGTCTCCGTTTCCCGAGGGTTGGTACTTCGTCACGAGCCGTGAGGCACTGCTGGAAGCCGGGCTGATCGAAAAGAAGTGGATGGGGGAGAACATCGTCGCCTGGAGCGACGAGAACGGGGAGGTGTGCGTCGCCGGCGCCTATTGCCCGCATCTGGGCGCCGATCTGGGACCGACCGCAGGAGGACGCATCTGTGAAGGGCGGCTGGTCTGCCCGTTCCATGGGTACGAGTTCGACGCGACCGGCCAGTGCGTGGCCACCCCCTATTCCCCGCCGCCGACGACCGCGAGGTTGCGCGTCTTCGAGACGCATGAAATCGCCGGGCTGATCTTCGCCTGGTGGGGGGCCGGGGGACGGGCGCCGCAGTGGAGCCTGCCCGACGATGTACTGGATCAGGCCGGATGGACCGGTCTCAAGATCAGGACCCTCCGGTTTCCCGGCCATCCGCAGGAGACGACGGAGAATTCGGTCGACGTAGGCCACCTGCGCTACGTCCACGGCTACGACAGCGTGGACCGGGTGGGGAAGGTGTCGGTGGACGGGGCGCGTCTGGAGAGCGACTTCGACTTCAGGCGTACCCGGACGACTGCGGGGATTGTGACCCTCACCTTCGACGTGGCCGCCCGCACCCGAATCTTCGGGTTGGGTTACTCGTTCGTGCAGATCCGCGAGCGCTCGATCGGGATGGATCTGCGGCTGTGGGTGCTGGCGACGCCCGTCGACGGTTCGCTCATCGACCTGTCGCTGGTTTCGCAGGTGCGGGAGATACGAAATCCGGGCCGGTGGATAGCAGGCCTGGGGTTCCTACCGGTGAAGTGGCGAGCGCCCATCATGAACCGGTTCATCTCGTCCCAGCAATACCGGGACGTCCAGCAGGATGAGATCATCTGGAGCCGCAAGCAGTACCGGTCCCGCCCGCGCCTCTGTCGCTCCGACGGCGAGATCATGCCGTTCCGGCGCTATTGTGCCCAGTTCTATCCCGATCCTGCCGATCTGGAGACTCCCTAGTGGTCCTGTCTGTGTAATGGCGGTGTGGTATGGCGAGGCAGCGGTGTTCCTCGCAAGGCCCGCTGACGAAGGCGTACCCGCAGCGGTACGTTGAGGAAGCGGAACGCAGCGACGGGGCGCCGATGGCCGCCAGAGCGCCCGGTTGTTTCGCAGACAGACCACTAGCCTGGGAATCTGATGGAACTCCCTTACACCGGCAGTTCGTGCCTTTGCTCGGCGACGACGAACTGCAGCTTGTTGTTCACCGACGACGACGGGAAGGAGCTGATCTTCAGCTTGTAGTTGGCGGGAGAGATCTCGAGCCTGAAATGGTGAACGAGCAGCAGCAGATGGATCGCCAGATGCAGGGATGTCCACCGGGACCCCAAACACGTATGGGTACCTAGGCCGTACGGCGCGTATGACGACCCGAGGTGCTCCTTGCGCGGAGGCAGGTAGCGGTCGATGTCGAACGAGAAGGGATCGGGGAAGACGTCCTCCATGTAGTGCGTGGCCGTCTGGGCAATCAGAACCCGCGCCCCCTGCGGCAACTCGTATCCCTCGACCGCGCAGGTGTTCATCACATTTCGATACGATGCTGGCACGATCGGGTAGAGACGCAGGCACTCCATGATGAACCGGCGTGTGATGTCGATCGCCGGCCCGGTGAGTTCGTCACGATCCGGCGTCCCCTTGGCGAACAGGGCGTCTGCCTCATTGCTAATACTCTCGTGGAACTCGGGCTGCGACAGCATCGCGTAGATGATTAGGCCGAGTTGATCACCGACATACATGCTTGCGATCAGCGCCGCCGAGAGCACGAAGGGCAGGTTCGACTCCGGGAGGAACTGCCGATCGCTCGCGTGCATGCTCAGCAGGTCATCGGCGAGGTCGCGAGGACACCCAGCCCGCTGGGCGGGTGTGTGGCTACTCAGGACTCGTTCCATGACCTCTCCGACCAGCTTCGCCCGGCGCTTCATAGCGGGCGTACGCAGCATCACCTTGGGCAGGTTCCCGATGACATGGGTCTGCAGGGCTCTTTCCTTGAATTTGTGCAGGTCCGCGACGACATCCTGAGTATCGATGCTGACCATGGCCGGCGACAACGTTGAATTGACCAACTGCCTGCACATCGTCTTTGCGGGGAGCTTGTCACCGACAGACCAAGCCGCCATGTAGGCCCGGGCGGTGGAGTAGCACTCATCCAGCCGAGCCTCCAACCTGGTGCGGGAATAGGCCGGCTGCATGGACTTGCGGTACCGGAAATGATCGGCACCGTCCAGCGTGGGCAGGATTCCTGATCCTCCGTATACCTTTTCGAAATCCTCCAGATAATCCCTGGATCTCAGGTACATGCGCCCATGCCGATGTGCCCAGTGATTCATCTCGGGGCCGGCAAGCAAAATCATCGGGCCGGTCAAGGGCGGGCGGAGCTCGAACACCGGTCCATATTCTTCGGCAAGCTCTGCAAAGAAAGCAGGTAAATTGCCTTGGCGAGCGGGCCGGCTGCGCAGCAACCTACGAAGTGGGACAACCGGAATCGGCTTGGCGAAAGCGGAAGGCCTGAACAATGAACGAGAGAGGTTGTGGCTAACTGCTGCGGCGATGGACCTGCCGATCAAGTCCATGTTGCTGATGAACTCAACTCGCTTCTCCGATGCTTCGTCGAGTTCGAATATGAAACGCAAGACGTCGCATGTATTGATGAGACAGATGATGATGATATCTCTTGGATCCGGAATCTCGTTGGCGAAGATGGCTCTACTAAGGCGGATCTTGACGAAGTCAACAGCGGTACCTTCTCCAGCCGTGGCGTACGAATCCTGTTGCCATGCGCCCCGCGCCAGCGACCAGAAGTCACCGTCGTGGTGCCGGAGAATCTTCAGATCGACCAGCCGCTCAAGGGTCAAGTCGATAATTGAGTCCGCGCGCGGGGCCAGTCGCTCGATCCAGTACTGGGCGTCTCGTTGGACCGGCTCGGAGGCGATTTTCTCAAGGACAGGATCCAGGGCAGGATCGCCCGTTTCTGTCCGATCCAGAAGTATCAGCGAATCCATATCCGTGTCTATACGCGTTAGGAGAGACAGCTGTCCCAGCACCCCTCCGATAACGGCACAGTTCAAATCCCACCCGGGAACCTGCCGGAAGTAGCCACTCTCCTCGTTGAGGAGTGTGAGGACGAGTTCGTCGAGCAGGCTGAGCTTCTGAGTGACCGCACTGTCGGCGGTTAGAGTCATCCGTCCGGTCCCTCCGTCACCAACCATCGAAACCTTAGCATGAAGTACGTATGAAGAAAGTATGAAGAGGCTGTTCGGGAGCATGAAGCGTAAAGAGGTGGTATCCGCTGGGGTGGTCAGGTAGCCGCCACCTCATTGGTTTCGGACGGGCTGCTGAACCCCGCGGCCTCCGTCACCATGACCTAAATACGGGTTTGGAGCATCCGGGCCGCAGCAACAGCAACCCAGCGATTGCACGTACTTGAATGCCCGGCCGGCGATCAATCCATAGACAGCGCTTAGGTCGGCCGGTAGGCTGGACGACATGGCTCAACTACAACTGCGTCCACTCGGTGTCGGCGAGATCGTCGACGCTACCTTCACCGTCTACCGGCGCCGCTTCGGCCCGATGCTCGCCATCGTGCTGGTGCTCGTGTTCATCCCCTTCCTCGTCAGTCTGGTCGGGGGCTGCAGCCTGGACTCGGGCGGCACGACGACGTGCTCGTCTCCCATTGGTTGGCTCGGGTATTACGCGGGCGTTGTCGGTTCGCTCGTGGCGGGCGTGGCCGCCATCCTGGTGGCGGCGGAGGCGTATGCAGATGTCCCGTCCGACTGGCGGAGCGCGATGAGCGCCGCAATCCGGAGGATCGTCGCGATCATCGCGGCGACGATCGTGGCCGGGATCCTGCTGGCCATCGGATTCGTGCTCCTGATCATCCCCGGGATCTTCGTTCTCGTGTCGCTCGCCGTGGTCTGGGAGGCCCTGATCATCGAAGGCATCGGTCCGATGGAGAGCATCAAGCGGTCGTGGCGCCTCGTGTCGGGCGAGCGGTGGCGGGTGTTCGGCGCCGGCGTGCTCGTCATCGTCCTCATGGCCATCGTCGTAGGGGTCATCTCGGCTGTCATAGCGCTCATCCTTTCGGCCGGCCTGGGAGTGAGCGGTGGTATGACCGGTTACCTCGTCCAGCAGGTCGCCAGCCTGCTGTCGATCCCGCTGACCGCCGCGCTCGGCACGGTCATCTATCTGGACCTGCGGGTCCGCAAGGAGTCGCTGAGCACGGACGAACTCGCCGCCGCTCTGTCCGAACAAGGCTGATTCCCAACTAGCCTCCGGACCCGAGCAACGCCGGCCGTTGATCGAGGGTTCTCCGCAGCTCTGCAGAAAGCGTAGGATCCGGGAACCACAGGCCCCGTCGTCCAGCCGGCCTAGGACGCTGGCCTTTCAAGCCAGAAACGCGGGTTCGAATCCCGTCGGGGCCACTAGGGGATACTCGCCATTACCGACGTCCCGGATCGTCGGCGGCGACCAGCGTGCTGGCTTCTGTGGATGGTTTGCTCATGTCAGAGGTCGGAGCCTCGGGTGCTGCCGAAACAGCCCAGAGCGGTTCATCGAGGACGACGGACGGGCTCAAATGAACAGGGCTAAGAGGCTCGCCAGTTGGGGACCATAGGCAGATAACGCGTTCATCAAGGCTGGTCCCGCGTCGTCGGGAACCCTCCGACGAGTGGCACCCGCAGGGGAGGGTTAGCGGCCCGCCGGCCCGTCCCGTGGAACGGCTTAAGCCTGAGTCCACCGAACACGGCCACAACCTTAAGTGCCGTTGTGGAGGTTTCCGGCCCTGGGCGACGCCACACAGCCGGAACGGGACCGCTGGGGAACGACCCCGGACGGAACGGTCGTCTGCCGGCCCCCTGGGACAGGTCGTCCTGGTTGCGCACCTGGCCGAACAGCGGGGACCGGACGCGGAGCTAGGCGAATGGCTGCCAAACCGACACACCGCGGCGGCCTGATCGTCGGCGGACTGTCCGACCCCCTTAGTGTGACCGACTGGTCAGAGGGGCAGCCATTTGACCGCCATCAGCCATACGTAGATTCCGATGACGGCGAACCCGATACCGACCGTGGTGGTTTGTTCCACCCTGGGGTTGTGCTTCGCGTCTGTCTTGACGGTTCGGAACATGACCTTCCCGGCGCCTGTGATGAGGGGAAGGTCACGTTCGGAGCGTCGGTCGAACAGGTGAACGGTCATGAACGTGACAGCCGACGCCAAGAGCATCGACAGCACATCGTTCACCAGCGCGGGCCACGCCTGCGTTTCGGTGCGGGCGAACACGGCCATACCCGCCACCAGGAACGCCAGCATGACCAGCACGATCAGCTCGGCCAGGTTCCGGCCCTTCTGTTTGCTGTTCACCAGCGTGTCCAGGTTCCCTTGCATCTCCGCCGCCTCGGAACGGTCCAACCCGGCTTGTTCGATCTGGTCGGTCACATAGTGGTAAGCGTGTTCGAGTTCGCCGATGTTCCTGGTCGTGTCAATGGTCTGAACATGGTTCAGCAGGACGCGGCGGGTCTGTTTGTCGGCGGATAGCGCGTCGAGCCGCCGCCACAGCATGTAGGTTTGCTGTTCCTCGCTGGCGGTGCGGGCGGTCAGACGCGAAGTGCGGAACGACAGGATCAGAACGAACACCGTCGCGCCCGCGCCCAGCACGCCGTAATAGTCGCCGAATCCCGGGAACCATCCGTATCCGGGAATGTGGGTGAACCATTCGTCGCGCATATAAATGACGAACCCGAACCCCAACAGACTCAGCACAAGCCACTTGAACCCGGCCCGGTCCTCGGACCGGAAGTTGATCAGCGCACTTACCGCTATCACCGCCGCGGCGCCGACCCAGAGAAAGTCGGTACGGTACACCGTGATCGTAGCGAAGGCCGCCAACCAGACCAGCGACAGGACCGGCCGCAGGTACTGCATGGCGTTCACACCCAGATTCGTCGCTTCCAGGTTTGCGTAACGGAAAGCGATGTTTCCCAACGCACTTACTATCCCGATAGCGATCAACCAGACGACCGGGGTTGACACGAAACCGCCCAGATGTGTGCCAGGTCCTGTATCGCCTGGGAAGACGGTCAGACCGATTAGAAGGCCGCTTAGTATGCTGGCCACACTTGTTACTATCGAAACAGCTAGTACACAGGCTAATTCATCCCTCTGAGTATCAGATATATCTGACATGCTCTTGCATCTATCATGATACAGTTCTATCCCTAACCTAAACCTAAAAGATATCCAGGAGCCACAGACCGCGCTCGCCGCGGCTAGCAGCACACCCCACAGGAGACGCCAACCTCCCTCGGTTGTGATACCACCGGCCTGCGAAAACGTAACGAGCGCAACCCCGGCCATAGCAATACTGAGTAGCAGCCAATGCTGCCCAGTCATCCGCTGGTACCGGGGGTCGTGTTGCTTCCGATAAGCGACGAAGAGAATAAGCCAGCCACCCGTAATGACCGTCACTAATGCGGTGTCCAGGAACAGAGTGGCACCCACGAAGGCTGCCAAATTGAAGCCGTTGAGCATTGCCAGTACACCGTCACGTGTAGGAAGTCGGCGAAGAATCCAGGCCCAAAAGTCGCTTCGTATGACGAGCCCGGGATGAGTCCAGATCAGATAGACGAGCCAAACCAGAGACACTGTGGAGTAAACCCAGAATTGGAACACGAAAGGCCCGACCGTGCCGCCTACAAGGGCCACTGCGAGCGGAGTCCACGAGTTCAAGAACACCGAAACGCCCATCCACGACGCCGCCCTCGTGTCCGGTTTCAGCCGCGCAGTGTCGGTCATGCAACGCCTCTCCGGGTACGACCGTCGGCACCGTGTACCAACATGGCGAGGATAGAACACGATACCGGGACCGGCCGGCGCTTGGCCCGGCGGGGCTTGCGGCGCGCCACCATCGGCCGGCGGCGAACGGCTCAGCCTCGATCACATCGAGGGCGACCGGGCCGGGTTCACCGCCTCCGGCTTAGCATCCGTAGCGGGTGCGGGGGGCTGTGCCCTGGCCAGCGGGGTCAGAGACGGGCGGGGTCGGGATGGACGTTCACGGACCAGGCCGCGGAACGGCGGCCGTGGCTGCGGGTGGATGGCGCGGGCATGTGCGGGAATGTGGAAGTCCCCCCCCACTGATAATGTGGAAGTCCCCGTCGGAATGGTCCTATCACCGCAGGTCAGGGATGGTGGGGAACATGCCACTACATCTCTTCGGGGGCCGCGGAGTTTCGTCCGGCACGGCGGTGGAGCGGAGCGCCGTTGCCGGAGCTATGGACGCCCCCACAGATTGTGCTGCTACCGTCTCCTCCGCCCCACCCGGCCCTTTTCCTGAGGTGTAGATGACCGGGGACAGACACTTCTACGTCGAGTTGTTCGGCTCGGTCCGGTTGAGTTCGTTCCGACAGTGCCAATCGCCCTTCGCCGACCGGTACGTGACGGATCGGACCGTCTTCGGCATGTACTGCGATCGCCTGTATCCCCTCAAGGCGTACCCTGACGAGGACCCCGTTCCCCAGTACTGGAAGTTGCGGAACGGGGTGATGCTGTACGACGTCCCCGAAAAGCCCCTCGAGATCATCGGTCCGGATGCCGCCAGGATGCTCGAGAGGGTCCTCACCTGCAGGGTCGGAACGCTTGCAGTGGGTCGGGCTCGGTACGGAATTGCCTGCAATGAGGACGGCACCGTTCTGATGGACGGCGTGATCATGCGCCTTGGGCCGGATCGCTTCTGGTATGTGAAGGCGAACGGTGAATTCGAGGGTTGGCTCACGGCCCACGCCATGGGGCTCGATGCCGAGGTCTCCGATCCGGACTCGAGAGTCCTCCAGATTCAGGGACCGAAGTCGCTCGACGTGCTGGACGCGGCGATCGGCGGTGGACTATCGACCGACTTCAGGTACTTCCACGCCGGATTCTTCGAAATCGGAGGACAGACACTGTGGGTGTCCCGGACCGGATGGACGGGCGAGGCGGGGATCGAGATCTACTGCAACAGCGGTCCGGAGGCGACGGATCATGACGCCCTCTGGGATCATCTGCTCGCCTGCGGTGAGCCCTCCGGCATGGAGTTCAGCTCGTCCTCATCGATGGGAATACGGCGCATCGAAGCCGGCATCCTGGACAACGGTACCGACATCGAGCCGGACCTGACCCCGTTCGGCGCCGGCCTCGGAAACTTCGTCGCGCTCGAAAAGGGGGGCTTCATCGGACGTTCCGCGCTGGCAAAGGCTGATCGCAGCCAACTCCTGTTCGGCCTGGTCTGCGCCACCGCCGCGCCGGACGCCGGCAGGCAGGTGCACTTCGAGGACGGCCCGGTCGGGCACATCACGATCGGCACCTGGTCGCCCGCGCTGGATGCTGGCGTCGGCTACGTGCGCTTCGATCGGCCCCTGCAGGGCGGCGACTGGCTGGGCAAGACCGTCTCCTTGCTCAACCACGAAGGAACTCCTCATCGGGCGACCGTTGACACCCTGCCGTTCGTCGACAAGGAGAAGCGGTTGCCCCGCGTCGAGTGGAGTGGCAGACGGTCCTAGGAATAGGGCGTTCCCCGGTCCGGTTGACGCGTGCCGGCCGATACCTGGTATCTTGCGGGCCTGATCGGGAGTGGTGTAATCGGCAGCACGACAGGTTCTGGCCCTGTTAGTAGGGGTTCGAGTCCTCTCTCCCGAGCGGTTGGTATCATTCGCCACGCGCAGTGGCCCCGTCGTCTAGGGGCCTAGGACACCGCCCTCTCAAGGCGGAGACGCCAGTTCAAATCTGGTCGGGGCTGCGATAGAACGACCCGGTCGGATCCGTCACCGTTGGTGAAGGGCTCCGGTCGGGTCTTTCCAATTTGGGCGATAGGGCGGCCTTCGCGAGTGCGAGTGGGGTGTGCGTCCGACCATGAGCCTTGCCTCGGACACGGGATGCCCGGTCCCATGACCCTCCCCGAAGGAGGACATGGGGGCACTGCTCCTACTGTTCCGAGCTGACGTGGGCCTGACCGGCTTCGCAGAACGTCAGGAAGTCGCAGGAGCGGCAGGCGGGGGAGGGGACGGTCTGGAATCGCTCCGACCGGATGCCGTCGACCAGCTCCGTCACCCGCTGCTCGGCTCGCTCCATCCAGGCGCCGTCCGCTTCCTGGCTCACCACGTCGAGTCCGTCGCCGAGGTAGACGAAGGACACTTTCAGTGACTCCGGTGGGGCGGCACCCAGACCGGATTGGCGCGCCGCCAGCGCGTAGGCCTGCAGCTGGACCTCGCTCGAGGGCCGGTGGGAACGCCGGCCTGACTTGAAGTCGACTATCTCCCAGCGGTCCGCGCCCTCACCGTAGACGGCGTCGATCCGGCCTCTGATCCGGACCGACTCGGACATCCGGAGCTCGAACGGCGCCTCGACGTGGACGGGGATACGGTCGGCGTAGGGCGACTCCAGGAAGGCGTCCCAGCCGGAGTGCCCGCCTTGGGACGATGCCGCGTCCTCATCGGCGGTGCGGTCGTACAGCTGAGGTTCGAGGTCGTCGAAGGGGACCAAACCCCGGTTGTGCAGCTCGATGCGGCGATGCAGTTCGAGGCCGCGGCGAGCAGCAGGTCCCGGCCGGCGGGGAAGCCGGTCCACCTCGGACCAGTAGTACCGCTTCGGGCAGTCGGCATAGGTGACCAGGCCCGTCACGCTGATGACGGTCGGCTCCGGTTCGGGATCGTGTCCGGCGGGATCGGTGAGGGACAGCAGTACCTCTTGGAACTCCTCCACAGCCTGATCGTAGAGGTCTCTCACCCCGAGCCGGCCGGCCCGGCGGGCCGCCCAATCCGGGTCGGAGCCGATCGCGTGAAGCGCGCTCTCCCAGGTGGTCCCCAGCACCGGGTCCGGCCCGGCCTCCGGGATCGGGAACCTCAGGCTGTCGGGTCGGGGCGGTGGCTCCGGGATCCACTGATCTATCGTCACATGCTCCAGGCGGCGGGCGGTGTCGATGAGATCCCCGGGTCGGGAGGGGCGTTTGAGAGGCTCCGGTGAGCCGTACCAGTGGGCCCCGCTCAGGTAGAGGTGTTGCTCGGCACGGGTCACCGCCACATAGGCCAGGCGCCACTCCTGGTCGTAGTGCCGCCGGCGGAGCCAGTCCCGGCGAACCCGGTCGTCGAGCGCCGGGTCGAGGTTGGCGCGGAACTCGGGATCGATACGGAGGTGGGAAGGAACCGATGAGTCGATCCTGGACGGGTCGGCATACGCCCGGGGCCGGGCCGGGAAGTTGGTCTCGTACAGCGCGGGAAGGAATACGGCTTGCCATTCCAGCCCCTTCGCCCGGTGGACCGTGGAGAGCGTGACCGCTTCCTCGTCGGCGAGCCGGGCGGTGTCCAGCCCGTCGCCCGGATCGTTCCCGATCATCTCCAGATGGTCCAGGAACGCCCGCAGCGAGTAGGACCCCTCGAGGGGTTGCCAGTGCTCGGTGAAGTCGAGGAAGCGGTGCACGTTGAGACGGGCGGAGATGTCGGAGGGGCCGGGCATGGCCTCGATGTCCTGCCAAGCCCCGGTCCTGGCCAGGACCGATCGAGCCAGCTCGGACGGCCCTGCGCCCTGGGCCTCGACGACGAGTGACCGGTAGATGTCCCGGAAGCGCTCCAGGCGGCTCCTGGTGTCAGCGAGCAGTTCCAGCGAATCGAGTTGCTCCAGTGCCTCTGCGAGGATGAACCACATGCCGTCGCTGTTGCGGTTCCGGGAGGCCACCCAGCGGGCGAGGGGTACCAGGTCGCCCAGACCCAGGCGGTAGCCGGTGCCCATCAGGATCCGCACCAGGGCCGGGCTGTCGGCCGGGTCGTCCAGCAGGCGGAGCCACGCGTGCAACTCGACCACCTCCGGGACCTTGAGCAGGCCGCCCAGATCGGTGACCTGGAGGGGAACGTCATGTTCCTCGAGGGCCTGGCGCACCAACTCGATGTTGGCGTTACGGCGGAACAGCACCGCCATCTCCGACCATGCCATGCCGGATTCGTGGAGGCGCCGCAGCTCCCGGGCGGTTTCCTCGGCCTCCTCCCGCGCGTCGCCGAACCAGGACACCTGTACCGAGCCGGGGGGCTTGCCCTCCAGGGCCTCGAGGTCATCGGCCGGGTCGGAGCCGGTGATCCGCGCCCTGACCCGGTTGGCCAGATCGAGGATGCGCTGCCCCGACCGGCGGTTCACCGACAACCGGAGAGTTTGCGACTCCGACCCGTCGGCTTCCCGGAAGCTGGTGGGGAAGTATCCGAAGTTGGCCGGGCTGGCGCCCCGCCACTCGTAGATGGTCTGGTCGAGGTCGCCTACCGCGGTCACGGCCCCGCCGGTCCCGAAGAGGGTCGAGAAGAGTTCTCGCTGGGCCGGGTTGGTGTCCTGGTACTCGTCCAGCAGGACGCACCGGTACTGCGATCGGACCCGATCCAATATGCCGCGGTGGTCGGGGTTCCGTACCAACTCCACGGCGAGCCGGGTGAGGTCACCGAAATCCCGCACCCCCAACTCCCTTTTTTCCTCCTCGAACTTGACGAGGGTGGTGGCCAGTTCGGCCCGGCGGGCGCCGACCTCGTCCTCCGGATCAGAAGCGAGGACGTCCTCAGGACGGAGCAGGTTGTCCGACAACTCTCCGGCCAGTTCGACCAGCTTTCGCACCACGGTCGGCACGTGGGTGGCGTCCACGAGCCGGAAAGGGGTGGAGAGGACGCATCGGTGGAGGATCTGGCGGCCGGCTGCCGGGGTGATGATGCGGGTGCCCCGATCCATACCGACCAGCGCCCCGTAGGTACCGAGCAGGTGGGCGGCGAACCCGTGGTACGTGAAGACGTCGATCGCCTGCTCCGGTCGCATCCCGCGTATGGATGGGAGTTCGGGGGCCGACCGGATCCGTCCTGCCAGCTCGGCGGCGGCCTTGTTGGTGAAGGTCACTCCGAGAATCTGTTCCGGCCGGACGCCGTAACGCTCCATGAGAGCGGTCATCCGGCGGACCAGGGTGAAGGTCTTGCCCGTGCCGGCCCCGGCGGTCACGCGGAGGGGTCGCATTCCGTAGTCGATGACCGCCTGTTGCTGGGCCGAAGGGCGGTGCCTCATCGGCGGTAGGCCTCCTGGCCCTCTGCCCACGCCGGACAGACCAGCCTCACGTCGCAGCTGCCGCAGGCCCGGCCCGGCCGGGGCTCCCAGTCCTCCTGGTGGATCAGGCGGGCGATTTCCTGGAGGCGCCGCCTGGTCTCCGCCTCCCGGTCCGGGCCGAACCTGCGCACCGTGACCTTCCTGGCGGGAGCGTGCGGGAACCAGAACTCGGCGCCGGTTACCGGCCCATGCTCGGCTATCGCCGGGTCGGCGTTGGAGGCCAGGTAGTAGAAGCCGAGCTGGAGGGAGTCGCGGGCCTCCTCGTTGGTGGGTGCCGCCTTGCCGGTCTTGTAGTCGACCACCCGCAGCGTGTTGTCGGGATTCCGCTCGATCCGGTCTATCCGGCCCCGCCAGGTCGTCCCTCCCAGTTCCAGCCTCACCGGGTACTCCAGCAAGACCGGGCTGCCGGCGGGCTGCGGCCAGCCGGCGTAGAGCTTCTCCAGCAACTCCTGAGCCCGCCGCCGCCAGGCGTATCGCAGTGACTCGGTTCCGAAGTCGTGCCGTCCGATGTGGGAGTCCAGGAGGGCCAAGGCCTCATCGACGGTGGACCGGCGGTCCTCTCGTGCCGCCTGCCGCTCGGCGTGTTCGAGCACCGCGTGGATGACGGCGCCAAAGGTGAGGTGGGGGCTGTCTTCGGCGCCTACCTCGAGCAGCCGTCCCAGGGCGAACTGCCGGGGACATCTGTCGTAGCCCAGGGCATCACTGGGGGACAGCCGTCTCCGGCCGCGGATGAGGCCCTGGTCGGCGTCCTCCCGGCGTACGGCTGCGTAGCTATGCGGGGTGCGGATGCCGGGGCACGAGGTGGTGGCCAGCACCGTCGCGGCGGCGAGACGTCGATGGTCGGGCTCGGCGGGGTCGACCAGGACGCGCCTCAACCAGGTCTCCGCCTCTCGAGGAGTGACGGGCCTGACCGGAGCGGGATCGGCGCCCGCCACGTCCACTCCCGGGCCTTGGATCATCTCCAGGAACCGGCTGGGACGGTGGTGGGCCTCGCCGGAGCCGGCGTTGGTCGCGGTCAGCACGACGCGCCGGCACGCCCGGGTCATACCGGTGTAGAGAAGGCGGGTCTCCTCCTGCAGGCGTCGGGTGTTCGACGGGTCGGGCGCCGCCCCGGATCGGATCGGGGGGGCGGAGGAGCGTGGGGGATCGAGGTGCTCGACCTGGAGCAGCGATCGGTGGCGGCTCAGGTCGGGCAGCACCCCCTCGACCGCATCGGCGATGAACACCACGTCGAACTCGAGGCCCTTCGTCTGGTGGATGGTGGTCAGGACCATCCGATCCTCGCCGGGATCGCGGTAACTGAGCAACGGGCTGGCCTCGAAGTCATCGGACTCGACCAGGCGGATGTAGTCGATCAGGGTGATGCTCGGATCGCGGTCGGCCACCCTGGCCAGGGCCTGGGAAAGGCTCGCCCAGGCCGCCCGGAAGTCGCCGCGCGCCGGATCGTTCACGAAGGGCTCCAGCTGCGGGAGTCGGGTCCAGGCATGCCAGAACCCATCGATGGCGGGCAGGTGGATCCAGGACGGATCGCTGAGCAAGGCGGCGAGTTCCTCCCCTCCCTCCACATGGGCCCGGATGGCCTCGGACCAGTCCATGCCGAACAGCCTCCGGTCCCGCTCGACCGCCCGGAGGCGGCCTACGCCCAGGTTGAACAGGGGACCGAGCAGCACCCTCCTGACCGGCCCACTGCCGGTGGACGGGCCGGAGTGCGAGCCGAGAGCCGCCCGGGCCAGATCGAGAATGACCCGGGTGGCCGGGTGGTCGGCGAGGCGCTTGTCGGGACGCTCGTGGGGGATCGACCTCTGTTCGAGGGCTCGCGACAGCTCCCGGAGAAGGCGCCGCTTGGTCCGGACCAGCACCGCCATGCGGTGGAAGGGGATTCCCTGCTCGATCCGGAGCCGGCCGGCCTGGGTGGCGATCCACTCCGCTTCGGCGGACTCCTGGTCGAACACCCGGATCTCGACCCGACCCGGTCCGGCGGCGGCTTCCACCGGGCCCGCCGCACCGGGAAGGTCGGCCCCGACCGTGAGGCGTTCGGCGGCGCGGAGGATCTCGAACGGAGTGCGGAAGGAAGTCGCCAGCACCCAGCGCCGCACCGGACTCGCGTCCGCGACGGGGAAGTCGGCGGCGAAGCGCCGGACATTGCCCAGGTCGGCACCGCGGAACCCGTATATGGACTGGTACGGGTCGGCCGCCACGGTGAGGTTGCGGTCCGGACCGACCAGCCACCTGAGCAGCACCGCCTGAGCCCTGGTGGTGTCCTGGTACTCGTCAACCAGCACGTACCGGTAGGGCCGGACGGCCGGCTCCTCCTGTGATCGGTCCGCCAGCACCTCGATCGCCCTGGTCATCAGGGTGCCGTAGTCGATCCGTCCGCGGCGATCCAGCTCGGCGTCGTAGCGGTCGATGAAGTCGGGCAGCGCACGCCAGTCGCGGTGCTCCCGAGTGATCCGGGCCAGGTCGGCGCGGTCGAGCATCTGTTCCCGGGCTCGCAGGATGAAGTCGGTCACCTCGTGGGCGAGGGTTCTGCTGTCCAGCAGCCGGCGGAGGGGGAGCGGCCAGCGGCCGGGCGGCTCGCCGGCCAGCAATTCCGAGACCAGGTCCACCTGCTCCGGTCCGGTCAGGATGGACGGAAGGGCGGCCCATCCGAGGACGTCATGGGCGTGCCGTTCCAGCAGGCGGTAGGCGAGGGAGTGGAAGGTGGACGCGCCCGCGCTTCCGGCCGGATTCGCCACGGCGCGGTGGAGCCGGTTACCGAGATCGGCCGCAGCGCGCCGGGAGAACGTGACGGCGAGGACGGCCGAACCCGGGACACCGCGGTGGTCGATCAGGTGCGCGATCCGGCGTACGAGGAACTCCGTCTTACCTGCACCCGGACCCGCCACCAGCAACTGGGGGCCATCGGTCTCCTTCACCGCTCCGTCCCAGTCCTCGGGACGGAGCCGCCGCTCGGCGAACCGGGTCCCGGCCGGGCCCGGAATCGCCAGGTCCGGATGGGCCGTCAAGCGGCCAGGGGCGGCCGGGCGGCGACAGCCGTCTCGGCCTCTGCCGGCCCGGTCTCCTCCAACACCACGGTGAAGCCGAAGCCGGCCTCGGTGATCGCCAGTTCGGCGGCCAGGATGGCCTCCTGGTCCCGGCTGGATTGGGTTCTCATGTTCTCAGCCATGGTCAGTAACTTACGAAGAGGGTGTGACACGATCCGCCAGGAGGGTGCTGACAAACGGGATGGGTCGGTCCACGATGCCTCGACGCGGGTTTCGTACCCACTGTCAGGCCAACCGGACCCATTAGGAGTCCACTCCTAGCTCAGGATCTTACGGTATCCTTGGACCCTACGGTCGCCCCGGTGGTGTCCGGCTCGGATCGGTGTCGTATCATCGTCCCTTCACACTCGCCCAAGCACACTCCCGGAGTAGCCGATAGCTCGTGGTCTCCGTCATACCTGTTGAAGCCCTCGTAACCCGCTCCGATCGGGTTGTCGACGTGGTTGCCCCCCAGGCCGACTCGGTTCCCGGCGGCGACAGCTATCACTATGCGGTCGATCATCCCGACTCGTTCCTGAACGTCACCCTTGCGGTGGGCGAGTTCCCCGGGCCGACGCCATCCCGGGAGGCCGTCGTCAAAAGGGCTTCCGGTCACTTCCGCGGGATGCTGGAGCGAGGACTGTTCGAGCCCCTCCCGTTGGCGGCCTTCTTCCTGTACGAGCTGGATACGGGTAGCCATCGTCAAGTAGGAATCGTGGGTGGGGTTTCGCTGGCGGCGATCGAGGAGGGGCGCATACTCGGTCACGAGGAGACCCTTGAAGGCCCGGTGGAGGATCTGGCCCACTTCTACCGCGTGGCCCGGCTCTCGTCCAGCCCGGTGGCGCTCGGATTCGATGCGGACGAGCATCACCATTCTCTGATGAGGGAGCTCTCCTCGGGTACGCCGCTCCGGGACTTCACGAGCCCGGACGGTGTGCGGCAGCGACTCTGGGCGGTGACCGACCCGTCCGGAATTTCCGCCCTGCGGGCGGCAGCCTCCCGGGTCGAGACCATGTACATCACCGACGGCCACCATCGCGTGGCGGCGGCCCGGCAGCCGGGAGGCGGACCTGGCTGGTTCCTGGCCATCATGTTTCCCAACAACCACCTCCGGGCACTGGCCTACAACCGCGTGATCGTGCCCGACTTCCTCCCGTCGCCCGAGGAGGTCCGCCGGTCGCTGAGTGGCGGCTGGGAGATGGACAGAATGGGGCCGGCCGGTGCGGTGGAGTCCCAACCGCGGGGCACGGGTGAGATCGCCATGGTGCTGGATGGCATGTCCTACCGGCTGGTGTTCCGCGGGCGGCGGCCGGACCATCCGGTCGCACGCCTCGATGTGAGCCTGCTCCACGACAGCATCTTGAGACCGGTGTTCGGGATCTCGTCCAGCGAGGATCCGCGTCTCTGGTACGAGGTCGGGGAGAACTCGAGCATGCCGTTCGAAAGCCGGGTCGCTGCCTATCCCGGCGCCGTGGGTTTCGCGATGCATCCGGCGCAGATCGACGAGATGACCGCAGTCGCCGATGCGAGAAGCCTGATGCCCCCCAAGTCGACCTGGTTCACCCCCAAGCCTCGCTCCGGACTGCTCGTGGTGCGCTGGGAGGACCAGGCGGCCGGGAATGATCCGCGGGCACCAGACGGAGCCCCGGGGGGAAGTAGGGGGCGGTGAGCGTGACGGATCAGAACCGAGCACCCGCGGTCGCCCCCGAGATGGAGTGGGATTCCCCCATGTACAAGGAGGCGGTGTCCCAGTTCCAGAACGTCGCCGAGAAGATGGGCCTCGACGACAACATCCGTGAACGCCTGACCATGCCGCAAAGGTCCCTGGTGGTGACGTTCCCGTACCGGACGGACGAGTACTCGGAGGTACGCACCGCCTACGGATACCGCGTGCAGCACGTGCTCACCATGGGCCCCACCAAGGGCGGCATCCGCTACGCCCCGGACGTCAATCTGGGTGAGGTAGCGGCGCTGGCCATGCTCATGACCTGGAAGTGCGCGCTGGTGGGACTGCCATTCGGAGGCGCAAAGGGAGGCGTCCGGATCGATCCCCATGCCGTTTCCCGCAGGGAGCTCCAGCGTGTCACCAGGCGCTATACGGCAGAGGTCATCGGCATGATCGGTCCGCAGACCGACATACCGGCACCGGATCTGGGCACCGACGAGCGGGTCATGGCCTGGATCATGGACACATACAGCCAGCACCAGGGGTATGCGGTCCCGGCCGTGGTGACCGGCAAGCCACCCGAGTTGGGCGGGTCGGTGGCCCGCCGCGAGGCGACCGGCCGGGGGATCATCAGCCTGCTGCCGTCAGCGGCCATGCGATGCGGGGTGGCGGTCGACGGAGCGCGGGTGGTGATCCAGGGCTTCGGCAACGTGGGTCGCTACGCGGCCATCGCTGCAGCCGAGATCGGGTGCCGCGTCGTCGCCGTGGGTGATCTGACCGGCGCGATCCACAACGGGAACGGTCTGGAGGTCGGCCGCCTGGCGCGCTATGTGGACGAGGTCGGGGGGGTGAAGGGTTTCCCGGGGGCCGAGGAGATCGCTCCGGACGAGTTGATGGCGATCGATTGTGACGTGTTGATCCCGGCGGCGGTGGGAGGGGCGATCCACGCCGGTAACGCCGGCGACATCCAAGCCAGGCTGATCCTGGAGGGCGCCAACAACCCGACCACCCTCGAGGCCGACCGTATCCTGCTCGATAGGGGCGTGCTGATCGTGCCCGACATCATCTGCAACGCAGGCGGGGTGACGGTCTCCTACTTCGAGTGGGTGCAAGACCTGCAGAACTACTTCTGGTCGGAGAACGAGATCGTGAGCCGGCTCCGTGAGATCATGATCCGGGCGTTCGAGTCGGTGTTGGAGGTCAGCATCCGGGAGAAAGTGGACATGCGAACGGCCGCCCTGATGAGAGGAATCGACAAGGTGGCCCGCGCCAAGCTGGTCCGCGGTGTGTATCCCTAGTTGCTAGTTGCTATTGTTAACGATACTGACCACCAGTCCACTGGCCACTCTACTGACCGAGGGGTAGGGCGGGCTCCGGCTTTGCATAGGCCTGGCCTTCCGGGCAGCGATCCTGGAAGGAGCACCACCGGCACAGGGCTGACGGTTTGGGCGGGAAGTTGTCCCGCTCGATGGCCGCCCGGATGGTGGTCGACAGGGCCAGGAGTTGGCGCTCGATTCCGTCCAGGGTGTTGCGATCGATCTCGATCGAGTACACGGTGGAGTTGCCCAGGTACATCAGGCGGAGCTCGGCCGGGGTCCGTCCCCTCTGCCGCTGTACCAGTAGGGCATAGATCTTGAGGGCGAAGAAGGCCGGCAGGGCGAAACGCTCGGGTGGCGCGGCCCCGGTCTTGTAATCGATGATGACCAGCTTCCCGTCGGGTCGTTCATCCATGCGGTCGAGGATGCCGCGCACCACGATCTCCCCGAGGTCTTCGGCGAGCATGAGTTCCCGCTCGACCGGCGCGACCGAGGTGGGGTCCTCCAGTCGGGTGTAGTTGGCCACCACCCGCAGGCTGTCGATTCCCCACTGCCGTTCGGCGTCCAGGTCGTCGAACAGACCGGAATACTCGGGAGTGGCCCGCAGCGCGGTCCACTCCTCGCGGAACAGGTCGAACAGGCGCTCCGGGGTTCGCTCCGCGGCGGCGAGGTCGAAGAGGCGTTCCAAGGCCAGATGGGCCGTGGTGCCCCGGGCCTGCGGGGCCGTGATCGGCTCGGGCAGCCGGTCGATAGCCCGGAAGCGGAACAGCAGGGGACACTGCTTGAAGTCACCGGCGCGGCTGGGAGAGATGGTCTCGAGGACGGTTTCGGCGCCCTCGGCAGTCCGGTTCCCATCAGCCGGCGAGTCCGGCGTGGGTACGTTCTCGAACAGCGCCGGCTGCCGGGCCGCGGGCTTCACCGATGACATGAGGCGGATCATAAAGACCGGACATGACGCCGTTGGGATGCGGCGACCGGCCGCCCACCCATTCGACGGTCAGGTCGCGAAAATATCCAGGGGAGCGCGAAAAACTTGGCGCCAAACGGATAGGTGACTGCTACCTGGCGGGGTAACTTGGTGCCAACCAACCGGGGCAACCCGGTCGGGGAACCGGACCGGAGGGTCCGGATCCGATACTCAGGTACCGGATCTAAACCTTCGGAAAGGACGTTTCCTCGTCGCAGAGCAGCGATGTTATGGGACGAGGAGGCGGTGGCCCACGCCGGGCGGTGCTTCGGCCCCGTCCTAACGGGTCGAGGGAGCCGAGGTGGCAGCGATGTCGCAACGGATCCCGACCTGCCGGCACCGGAGCCGCGGTAAAACGTGGAACCGATGCCTGGCTTATCGCCTGAGGGATGCGGTCGTAGCGATACGGCCTGGCATCCGAGAGGCGAGAGGAGTCGAGAGGCTTCTCAAGCGCTCGAGCGGCGGCTACCTGCGGGTGGCGGCGGCTGGAGCAAAAGGGAACCCCGAGAGGGCGCAAGCTCACTCGGGGTTTTCCTTTTGGACGGATTGCGACTCCGTTCCGTACCACTTCAGTTGATACGGCGCTCGCGGCCCTTCCACTCCCGGTCCCGCAACACGAACTTCTGGATCTTCCCGGTGGAGGTCTTGGGCAGGCTGTCGACCATCTCCACTTCGTCGGGCGCCTTGAAAGGGGCGATGCGGTCGCGCACATGGTCGATGATCTCGTGCGCCGCCGCCGTCCGGCCCCCCTTACGGACCACGAAGGCTTTGGGCCGTTCGCCCCAGCGCTCGTGGGGCACGGCGATCACGGCGCACTCGAGCACCGCCGGATGGGAGGCGATGGCCTTCTCGACCTCGATGGTGGAGATGTTCTCGCCTCCGGAGATGATGATGTCCTTGGAACGGTCCCGCAGGTCGACATAGCCGTCCGGGTGCCACACCGCGATGTCCCCGGAGTGGAAGTAACCCCCACGAAAAGCGTCGTCGGTCCCTTCAGGGTTGTCGAAGTAGCCCTTCATGACGTTGTTGCCGCGCATCACCACCTCTCCCAGGGCGGTGGCGTCCTGGGGGATGTCCTGCATCCCATCATCCACCACCCGGGTGGGATCGGCGATGATGAACGACACGCCCTGCCGGGCCAGGAACCGGGCGCGGTCCTCCACCTGCATCTCGGGCACCCCGGGCTGAAGCTCGCACACGGTGTGGGGGCCATAGGTCTCCGTCAACCCGTACATGTGGACGATCTCGGCGCCCAGGTTTTCCATCGTCTCGATGATGGTGGGACTCGGTGGCGCCCCGGCGGTCGTGATGGTCACGGGCCGGGGGAAGGGATGGGCTTGGGGAGCGTCAGCGAGGCCGATAAGCACGGTGGGGGCTGCGTTGAAGTGGGTGACCTTCTCCGAGTCGATCAGCGACCAGATCTCGGCAGGATCGACTCTGGGCAGGCACACATGGGTGCCCCCGATGGCGGTCACGCCCCAGGTAGTGCACCAACCGTTGCAATGGAACATCGGAAGCGTCCAGAGGTAGACGGAGTCGGGAGAGTGGCGGGAGTGGATGATCTCGCCCAAGGCGTTCAGGTAGGCGCCCCGGTGCGTGTACATGACACCCTTGGGCCGGCCGGTGGTCCCCGAGGTGTAGTTGATCGAGATGGTCCGCTCCTCGTCGTCAACCTTCCAGGGGAGTTGCCGGTCGGACCCGCGGGCCATGAACTCGTCGAAGGGAGTGACGGGGAAACCGGCGCGATCTCCGGCACGGTCGATCCCCACGACCTCCGAAACGGTGGTGAGGCGATCGGCGATGCCGGCGAGTCCGGCCAGCAGATGGGTCTCGCCGACGAGGAGCTTCGCTCCCGAATGGTCAAGGATGTAGCGGATCTCCTCCGGCGAGAGACGCACGTTCACGGCCACCAGAACCGCTCCGAGGAGGGCCGGCGCGAAGTGGGCCATCAACATCTCCGGGATGTTGGTGCAGAGGAAGGCCACCCGGTCCCCCGGACCCACGCCTGAGGCGGCCATGGCGTTCGCCATCCGGGTGGTCCGGTCGGCCATGTCGCCGTAGGTGATGCGCCGATCCCCGTCGACTATGGCGACCTTGCCGGGATAGACCAGCGCCGACCGCTCCAGGAACGACAGCGGGGTCAACTCGGTCCGGTAAACCGCGGGCATCGGTGAAGGTTACCCGACCTGTGGCCCCTGGCCGCTGACCGGACCGGGCTGCTCGTAGCCGCGAACGGCGCGGAGGTGTCCGGTCGCCATGGCAGTGGGCGGTGACGGGCCGGATGGCTCCCTCACATGCGCGGGGCCGAACCGATGGTTGGTCGAGACATTAGACTCGCGACAGGGGACGGCCGGAACCGAATCCAGCACTTGGGCCACAAAGGAACCTGTTCGTAGTCCCGCACTCCTAGGCGTAACCCGCCATCGGACGCGAATGTGCGCAGCAGGAGTTCATTCTTGAACGAGCAGCCCATCCGCATCTTGGCCATACCCGGCAGCCTTAGGCGCGCCTCCTACAACACGATGTTGCTCGAGGCAGCGAGGCGGCTGGCGCCGTCGCCGATTGAAGTCGATGTCTTCGACGGTGCAGGACAGATACCGCTCTTCAATCAGGATTCCGAGGGCGATCTGACGCCCGGCGCAGTCCTGGAGTTGCGCGCCAGGATTCGCGCAGCCGACGCCATCCTGATCGCTTCACCCGAGTACAACGGCAGCATTACCGGCGTGCTGAAGAACCTCATCGACTGGGCATCGCGCCCATACGGCCATTCTGCCTTTGAGGGCAAGCCGGTATCGGTGGTCGGCGCGAGTCCGTCACGCTTCGGCGCTCTGCGTTCCCAGGAAACCACGATCGGTGTCCTCACCAGTGCAGAGGCGACGGTCGTAGGGGGTCCGCACCCGGTCAAGCAGGTGTTCCGGCTCGTCGGCTCTGAGGGTCGTATCGGCGATGCAGCAACCCTGTCGATGCTTCGCGACGTGTTGGCCGAGTTGTCGTCCGCGGTGATGCTCGACGTCTAGTGGTCTGTCTGCGCAATAGCTGGGTGTGTTCTGGCGGTCATCGGCGTCCCGTCGCTGCGTTCCGCTTCCTCAACGTACCGCTGCGGGTACGCCTTCGTCAGCGGGCCTTGCGAGGAACACCGCTGCCTCGCCATACCACACCGCCATTACACAGACAGACCACTAGCAGGTTGTCGGGCACCCAGCGGTGCCGCGCGGACGCGGGTGTGTCCGTGCGTGGTGGCTGCCCGCCTCCTCCCCGGACACCCCACCGGGTCTCGGTCCAACCCCGGACGACTGACCACTGACCGAGCACTACCATCCGGTGTCTGCCCGGAGGCAGCGTGGCAGCCTTCCCCGGTAGAGGAGGACTCGATGCCACCGCACATGTTGGACTTTCCCCTGCTCCTGTCCACTCTGTACGAGCGGGCCGTCCGGATCTACCCGCACCAGGAGATCGTGTCGGTGAACGCCGACGGTTCCCTCTACCGGAGCACCTACGGCGAGACCGACGACCGGGTGCGAAGATTGGTGGGCGCCCTGGACCGGCTGGGCATCCGGCCGGGCGAGGTGGTCGGCACCCTGGCGTGGAACACCCACCGGCATCACGAGATCTACTGGGCCACCGCCAACACGGGCCGCGTCTGCCACACCGTCAACCTCCGCCTGTCGGCGGACCACATCCGGTACATCATCGACCACGGCCGCGACCGGGCGGTGTTCATATCCGGCGACATGGTGGAGGCGGCGGAGCGGTTGGCGCCCGACCTGCCGGGCGTGGAGTACTGGATCATGCTCGACGGGGATCCCGGCGCCACCTCGCTGCCGGGCGCCATCGCCTACGAGGACCTGATCTCCGAGACCGGCTACACGGGGTCGTGGCCCGAACTCGACGAGCGGTCGCCCCACATGTACTGCTACACATCCGGGACCACCGGCAACCCTAAGGGCGTGGCCTACACCCAGCGCTCCACCTACATGCACGCCCTGTCGGGAATCGTCTTCTGCCCCCTGGCGGCCAAGGACAACATAATGCCGGTGGTACCCATGTTCCATGCCGCCGCCTGGGGGCATCCGTTCATGGCCATCACCGCCGGCTGCAAGATCACCTATCCGGGACACGACCTGTCAGCCGAGGGACTCGTCAACCTGATCGAAGGCGAGCGGGTGACCTTCTCCGCCGGCGTGCCCACCGTGTGGTTGGCCGTCCAGCACTACCTGGAGGCTCATCCGGAGCGTGATACCTCGTCCATCCACTCCTTCATGTGTGGGGGATCGGCGGTTCCTAGAGCCATGATCGACTGGTACTGGCGGGCCAGGGGCATCAAGGTGATCCAGGGGTGGGGCATGACCGAGACCAACCCGGTGGCGACCTTCTCCATGCTGAGACCGGAGATGGAGGATTGGGACTGGGAACGCCAGCTCGACTTCATCGAGACGCAAGGCCTGCTGATCCCGGGGCTCCGGGGCAAGATCGTGGACGACGATGGGCGGGAGCTCCCCCAGGACGGGGAGGCCTTCGGCGAGTTGCTGGTCCAGGGTCCCTGGGTGGCGGCCGAGTACATCCGGGACCCGCGGACGGCCGACACCATGGTCGACGGCTGGCTGCGGACCGGCGATGTGTGCAAGATCACGCCCGAGGGCTACATCCGGGTGACCGACCGGGCCAAGGATGTCATCAAGTCCGGCGGGGAGTGGATCTCCTCGATCGACCTGGAGAACCTGATCATGGCCCATCCCAAGGTGGCGGAGGCCGCGGTGGTCGGGGTGGAGCACGCTCGGTGGCAGGAGAGACCCATCGCCCTGGTGGTCCCGCATCCGGGCGGGAAGGTGAGCGATGAGGAACTGGCCGGCCACCTGCGCGGGAAGGTGGCCGACTGGTGGCTACCGGATGCCTACGTGGCCGTGTCCGAGATTCCGAAGACCAGCACCGGCAAGTTCGACAAGAAGGTGATGAGGGATCGGTACGCTTCCGTCCTCACTGACCGGCCATGAGCCCCGCCCGCGGAACGGGATCATCGGGCTGAGGACGCCTCGCAGGCGGCGGCGGTGATGGCCTCGGCCCACAGCTGGCTGGGCTGGGCGGTGGTGGTGGCCTGCGGGTTGGCCGGTCTGGTCGCGCTCGGTTACCACTTCGGTCGGCGCCGGCCCGACGTGGCCTTCAAGTCGATGGTCTCGGTGTGTGTGGTTGGCGCGATCCTGCAGGTGGGGTTGGGGCTGGTGCTCTTCGCTCAGGACATGGAGCCGGGCAGCATCCACATGTTCTACGGCTTCGTGATCCTGCTCACCCTGACCTTCGTCTATATCTACCGCGTCCAGTTCGAGCGCCGTCCCGCGCTCTACTGGGGGTTGGTCCTGCTGTTCATGATGGGGCTCGGCTTGCGGGGCATCTCCAGCTTCGGAGCTAGTTTCTAGTTGCTAGTTTCTAGTTTCTAGTTGCTAGTTATGTTAGATTTACCAGCTACTGACTACTGCCCACGGGCCGTTGAACGCTGTCTAAAGCGGTGCCCGATGGGCTTCCAGCTCGGCCAGATCGGCCCACTCCAGGGTACGGGCGTGGGTGGCCTCAAGCACCACGTCGGGAGCCATGCCGGCCCGCTTGGCCTCCACCCACCGGGCCGCGCACAGGCACCATCTGTCCCCCGCCTTGAGCCCGGGGAAGCGGTGGGCAGGCATAGGGGTGGACAGGTCGTTGCCCACCGATTTCGAGAACTCGAGGAACTCGTCGGTCACCACCACGCACACCGTGTGGACGCCGTAATCGTTCTGGTCGGTGTTGCAACAGCCGTCCCGCCACCACCCGGTCAGTGGGTCGAGCGAGCAGAGCTCGAGCTCATCGCCTAGTACGTTGCGCGCCATCCACTGCATTGAAGCAGATCAGCAGCGGCTTACCGCACGCCACTACAACTAGTATCTGCCGTCGGTCTCTCCCGGGTGGTGCGCCGTGGTCCTGTTCTTCTCGCTGCTGAGCCTGCTGGCGCTGGCGGCTTCACTCGGGCTGGTCGTGATGATGGCCCGTCCCGGTCTCAGAGCAACCGCGGTACGCGAGCTGGGCGGCTATGCCCTTCCGGTGGCGGTGACGGTGGCCGCGGTGTCAACCCTCGGCTCGCAGTACCTGTCCGAGGTGGAGGGGTTCGTTCCCTGCCTGCTCTGCTGGGTGCAGCGAGGGTTCATGTACCCGCTGGTGCTGCTCCTGGCCTGGGCGATCGTCAGGCCGCATCGGGTGGTCCAACTGCTGGTCCTGATCATGTCCGTCGGTGGGGCGCTCACCGCCGCCTACCACTACGGAGAGCAGCAGGGATGGTGGGGCGGATCCGAGGAGTTCTGCTCGGCGGAGGCGCCCTGTACCTTCATATGGGTTCAACAATTCGGGTTCATGTCGATACCCTTCATGGCGTTCACCGGTTTCTGCCTCATTGCCCTGCTGGTAGCGCTGCACTTGAGCAGGCCGGCTCGAACCACCAACCGCTAGTCAGGAGAGGCTCGCATGGCAAGGACGGCAGGTAAGAGAAGCCAGCCCAAGGCCCGGCCTGCGGCCGCCCCCGCTCCGGTCCGGGCGACCCTGCCGACGGCGGATGAGGAGCAGTCGACCGGGCTCGGGAAGAAGATCATGCTGGTGGGTATCGGCCTGGTGGTGGTGGCCGCGCTGGTGGTGCTGGCGATCAACCTCGCGACCGAGGAGCAGCAGGGCGCCGAGGCGGCCGCCTTTCTCACCCCCGATGTGACGGTGAGCGGATCCATCCTGCCGCCCTACGCGGGGACGGCCGAGGATCCGGGTGTCGGTCTCGCCATGCCCGAGGTCTTCTCCTCCGACTTCTCGGGGCTGCCTGCCTCCATAGAGAGGGACGGGATCCCGAAGATGGTTCTCTTCCTTGCGCATTGGTGTCCGGCCTGCCAGCTAGAGGTACCGGCGGTCCAGGCGTGGATCGACGACAACGGAGTTCCCGCAGGTGTGGACTTCGTGTCCGTTGCGACTTCCATCGACGAGATCCGGCCCAACTACCCGCCGGACGCGTGGCTCCGCCGGGAGGGGTGGACGCAGCGGGTGGTCGTCGACAGCGCCACGAGCAGCATCGCCAACGCATACGGACTGAATGCCTTCCCTTACTATGTCCTGGTAGACGGGTCCGGCACGGTCGTCCGGCGGATCAGCGGGGGTGTCTCCGCCGACGCGGTCGGTGCCATGCTCGAGGCCTTGGCGGCGGGAGGGTGAGTTGGTAACCACGATGGCCATCGACTTCGAGAGCCACCACCTGGCCGCCAACACCATCCGCGCCCTGGCCATGGACGCGGTTCAGCGCGCCAACTCCGGCCATCCCGGCATGCCGATGGGAATGGCCGATCTGGCCACCGTCCTGTGGCAGCGCCACCTGGTGGTGGATCCCGACGATCCGCAGTGGCCCGACCGGGATCGGTTCGTGCTCTCCAACGGGCACGGTTCGATGCTCCTGTACGCAGTTCTCCACCTGTGCGGGTTCCCGGTCACGATGCAGGACCTGATGGACTTCCGCCAGTGGGGGTCGCCCACCGCGGGCCACCCCGAGTACGAGCCGGAGTTGGGGATCGAGATGACCACGGGGCCGCTCGGGCAGGGTTTCGGAACCGCCGTCGGCATGGCGATTGCCGAGGCCCACCTCAACGCGGTGTTCGGGGACGACCTTGTGGACCACCGCACCTGGGCGTTCGTGTCGGACGGCGACCTGATGGAGGGCATCTCCGCGGAGACGGCCTCGCTGGCCGGACACCTGGGTCTGGGCAAGCTCGTGTACGTGTACGACGACAACCGCATCTCGATAGACGGCCGCACCGACCTGACGTTCAGCGAGGACGTGGCGGCACGCTTCGGCGCCGTGGGATGGCACACGGTGGAGGTCGACGGTCATGACCCGATTGCCATCGATGAGGCGTACACCGCCGCCTGTGCGGTGGCCGATCGTCCATCGCTGGTTATCGCCCGGACTCTCATCGGTAAGGGCGCCCCCAACAAGGAGGACACGGCCGGCGCCCACGGCGCGCCCTTAGGGCCGGATGAGATCGCCGGGTGGCGCCGCGGCGCGGGCTGGCCCGCCGAGGACTTCCACGTTCCCGCCGGCGTGGCGGAGTACTTCGGCGCCGGTATGGACCGGGGCCGGGCCGCCCGGATCCGCTGGCAGGAGCGTTTCCGGGCCGCCAGCGCATCCGACCCCGGGCTGGAGGCACGCTGGTCGAGCTACCACTCTCCCGAGCGGGTGAGCCTGGAAGGGCCGGGATTCGAGGTAGGCGCCGGTATCGCCACCCGGCGGGCCATCGGGGCCATCTTCGACGAGATCGGCCGGAAGGTTCCCGGACTGATCGGTGGGTCCGCCGACCTCGTCGGATCGACCAAGACGATCCTGTCGACGGGTGGGAGCCTCGCCCGCGAGAATCCCGCGGGTCGGAACATGCATTTCGGGGTGCGCGAGCACGCCATGGGAACCATCGTCAACGGCCTCGCCCTCCACGGCGGGTTGCGACCCTACGGCGCCACCTTCTTCGTATTCAGCGATTACATGCGCCCCGCAATCCGTCTCTCCGCCCTCATGGACATCCCTTCGATCTGGGTATTCACCCACGAGTCGGTGTTCCTGGGGGAGGACGGCCCCACCCATCAGCCCATCGAACACCTGGCCGCCATGCGTGCCATGCCGAATATGGCGGTGTTCCGGCCGGCCGATGCGGGAGAGATGCTCGAGTCGTGGGAGACGGTGCTCAACCGGAGCCATCCGGCCATCATCCTCGGAACCCGGCAGGCAGTGCCGGTACTGGACCGTTCCGGACGGGAGGGCGGCGTGGCCCGAGGCGCCTACGTGTTGCGGGACGGCGACGCCGCGGTCGTGATCGCCACCGGTTCCGAGGTCTCGGTGGCGCTGGAAGCGGCGGACCTGCTGGCGGGAGACCACTCGATCAGGGTGGTGAGCATGCCCTGTGCGGAGCTCTTCCTGGAGCAACCGGATGACTACCGCCGCGAGGTACTGGGGAACGGCCTACCGGTCGCCAGCGTTGAGGCCGGCTCGACCTTCGGCTGGTCGCGGTTCACCGGCCCGGATGGGCTGAGTATCGGCATCGACCGCTTCGGCGCATCGGCGCCGGCCGGCCGGATCGCCGAGGAGCTGGGCCTCACCGGTCCGGCGGTGGCCCGGCGCCTGGCAGCCTGGCTGGACGGTTCCTGATCCTGCTGCCGGGCTTGCTCCCTCCGGTGAGGCAGGCCGGGACACGGGTCGGATCGTAGAATCGGGCGGCGTGTCCACAGTAACCGCCGATCAGGTCCCCAGCCTCTCCGGGTGGCGTAACTACGTCCGGAACCTGTGGCGCTGGCGCGAGTTCGGGTGGTTCCTGGCCCTGGGCAACCTCAAGGCGCGCAACGCCTCCACCTCCCTGGGGCTGGTGTGGTGGATGCTGAACCCCCTGATCATGGCGGCCGTCTACTTCCTGGTGTTCGGCCTGATCCTGGGCGGCCGGCGCGGCGAGCCGCAGTTCATCGCCTGGCTCCTGTCCGGGGTGTTCGCCTTCAACTACACCGCCACCGCCATGACCTCGGGCGCCAACAGCATCCTGGCCAACCGCCGCCTCCTGGTGAACATCCGGTTCCCGCGGCTGATCCTGCCGATCTCCGCTGTCATCGAGACCGGGGTCGGCTTCCTGATGTCGATCGCCGTCTACTACCTAATCGTCTGGCCTGCCGACGGCGTTTCGCCGGGCGTCACGCTGCTGTGGTTACCGGCAGCCGTCGCCCTCCATACGGTCTTCAACCTGGGACTCGCCGGATGGACCGCTCGGCTTGCCATCCCGTTCCGGGACATCAACAACCTGATACCGCACCTGACCAGGCTGTGGCTCTACCTGTCCCCGATCATCTGGCCTCTGAGCTTCCTGAGAGATCGGGGCGGCCTGGTCGAGGACCTGGCGGTCCTGAACCCCATGTACGGGATCCTCTCGTTCTACCGGATGGCGCTCATGGGAAGGGATCTGGAAACCGGTGCGTTCGTGCTGGCGTTGCTGTGGACGGTGGTGATCGGCGGGGGCGGCATCCTCAGCTTCGTCCGGCACGAGGGCAACATGGTGCGGCATCTATGAGGGCGGCGCGATCGCCACAGGCCATCAGGGTCAGCGAGGTAGGGGTTCGCTACCGCTCCTACGTGGACCGCGCCTCGACCTTCCGGCGGGTGGTGGCCCGGCGCAGGCTCAGGCAGACCACCACGGTGGTGGCTCTCGAGGACGTCTCCTTCGAGGTGGAGTGGGGAGAGACCATGGGGTTGGTGGGTGATAACGGGGCCGGCAAGAGCACGCTGCTGCGGGTGATCGCCCGGACCATGCGTCCCGACTCGGGCTCGGTGGTGGTGAACGGTGAGACCTCCACCCTCCTCCAACTGGGGGCGGGTTTCAACCATGAGCTCTCCGGGCGCCGCAACGTCTACTTGAGCGGTCTGGCCCACGGACTGGCCCGGGCGGAGGTGGCCCGGCTGTTCGATGCCATCGTGGCCTATGCCGAGCTGGGAGAGGCCATCGATCGCCCGATCAAGTCCTACTCGTCGGGCATGGTGTCCCGGCTGGCCTTCTCGATCTCCATCCATCTGCTGCCCGACATCCTGCTGCTGGACGAGGTCCTGGCAGTCGGCGACGCCGGATTCAGGAAGAAGAGCCAGGCGGCCATGCGAGAACTGCTCGGGCAGGGTGGGGCGGTGATGGTGGCCAGCCACGTACTCAGCGGTATGGCCGAGATGTGTGATCGGGTTCTGTGGCTGGAGCGGGGGAGGGTACGGGACCTGGGATCCGCCGAAGCCGTCATCGAGGCCTACGGCCGGGCTTCCCCGTCGGCGCCCCGGTGAGGCCCGCACGCCCGCAGGGTGGCGAGGGTCGGGGAGCATGATCCACGTCTTCATCGGAACCAAGGCCCAGTACATCAAGACCGCGCCGCTGATATGGGCCATGGAGCAGCAGGGGATCGACTACCGGCTGGTCGACTCCGGGCAGCATGCCGAACTGGTCGGCTCGTTCCAGGTGGAGTTGGGCCTGCGGGCCCCCGATGTCCGGCTGGGCGGCACGACCGACGTCACCACGATCCCCCAGGCGGTGCGGTGGGGGCTCGGCCTGGTCGCCCGGCTGGTGTCGCGGCGGCGTGTCCTGGAGCAGGTGTTCGGGGGCATGGATGGAGTGTGCGTGGTCCACGGCGACACCCCCTCCACCCTGCTGAGCATGATGATGGCCCGCCGGGCCGGGCTGGTGGTGGCCCATCTGGAGGCAGGGCTGAGGTCGGGGCGGTGGTTGCATCCCTTCCCCGAGGAGTTGATCCGCCACCTGGTGTCCCGTCGTGCCGAACTGCTGTTCGCGCCCGACCGTGATGCCGTCAGCAATCTGGCGGCGATGGGGGTCAAGGGGAGGGTGGTGGCCCTGCCCGCCAACACGATCGTGGAGGCGCTCGCCAGGGCGGCTCCGGGCGAGGCCGGTACCGGGCCGGTGATCGTCACCATGCACCGGGTGGAGAACCTGCACCGGCGGCGCCGGCGGGAGGACCTTGCCACGCTCGTGGAGCGTCTCGCCGGCGAGAGGCCGGTCCGCTGGATGCTGCACGAGCCGACCAGCGGAGCGTTGGGACGGTCCCGGCTGGATAGCCTTGAGCGGGCCGGCGTCGAGCTCAGAGGCCTGGCTGGACACACCGAATTCGTGGAGATGCTGGCTGCGGCACCGTTCGTGATGACCGACGGGGGCTCCATCCAGGAGGAGTGCGCCCTGTTGGGGGTTCCGACCCTGCTGTGGCGCATGCACACCGAGCGCCCGGACGGGGTGGGGGCCAACGTGGTGGTGAGCCGCTACGAACCGGCCGTCATCGAGGCGTTCCTGGCGGATCCTGCCCGGCATCGTCGGACACCCCGGATTCCGGATGTATCCCCGGGGGCTCGCGCTCTCGAAGCGCTTGCCGAGTGGCGATGAACTCGGCGGTCGTGGTGGCGATGAAGTCCCGCGCCAGGAGCACCAGCCGGTAGCCCCCCAGCACCACCACGGTCTGGGCCGTCCCCTCGGCTTGGAGCAAGGTTGCCATGGTCAGCTCGAACACGCCGATTCCCTGGGGTGCGAAGGGCGCCAGGAACCCGATCCCCCACGTGAGGAGGAACCCGCCCACGATCAGCAGTGTGCGGAACTCGTCAGCCGCCGGAAAGGCCCGCAGATACAGCAGGAACGTCACGGCGGACCATCCCCAGAAGACCACGTTGATGCCGATCAGCCGGAGGTAGCCGCGCCAATCGAGAGCGAACTCGATGCCCCGCCGGGCGGCCAGCCAGGCCATCACCCGGCCCCCTCCGCCCGGCGCCGTGGCCACGATCAGGGCTACGGCGACGAACACCATCCATACGGCGCCTCCCGGGATGCCGCCCGAGAGGCCGAGGACGGCCAGCCCGCTCATGAGCACCACGGTCAGGCTGGTGGCCATTTCGAGGATGGCGGTGGCACTGAGCGGTCCCATGGGCACGCCGGCGTTGCGCAGCAAAGCCACCCGTCCGACCGCGAACCAGACCGATCCGGGCACGTACCGGGCCAGCAGCGAGCGGGACGTCGCCACCGTGGCCTTGGTGAGCAGGCGGGGGGTATCTAGGCCGTGTCCCTGGATGTGCAGGCTCGCCGTCCAGAACCAGGCGCCGATGAGGATCAGGATGAAGCTGGAGGCCAGCGAGGCCACGATCAGCCCCGGGCGGGCGTTGCCGAGCAGGGTCAGCACCTCGTCCCACTCCGTCCTCGCCACCCAGCCGATCACGACCGCCAGTCCGGCCAGGTAGGCGACACGGAGGATCTTGAGCAACCGGCCAAGCACCGGGGTCGTGCTCACGGGATCAGCTCGTCGAGCGCCCGGTCGTTCTCGGCGAGGCGAACCCGGAGCGCTGCCCTCGCTGTCGCCGCCCGGTAGGCCACCCCCAGAGCGGACCGGGCGGCTCTCACCAGGCGATCCGGCTCCGTGTCGGGCTCGGTGATGAGCGGCGCCCACCGCCCGCCCTCGGCTGCGAGCGAGGCCATCTTGGGGGAGTAGTCGAGGAGCACCGCGGCCCTGCCGTGGAGCAGGGCGGCAATCGCTCCGTGGTAGCGCATGGAGATCACCAGCCGGCTCCGGCCGACCTCGTCGAGAACCTCGTCCAGTCCTGGGGTCGACAACTCCGCATCATGCCTGAGGTGATCGGCCACGGCTTCGTGGACCGGTGAGTCGCGGCCGGCCTGGAACGCCACCATGCGGATCCTGAGCCCCGTGTCATCGGCCACCGCGTCAAGTGCTGATGCGATGGCTGCCGCCTGGGCCGCAGGGGGTGGCCCGGCCTTGGCGGCAGCGGTACGCACTCCCCGCCGGTTAGGAGGCCGGAGCACCACGCAAAGCGAGTCGTCGGCCGCGACGGGTGGTACCTCCTCCGCCACGACGGGGTCGGCGCCCACGCGGACCCGCGTCATCCCCCAGGCCGCGAGGCGGTCCGCCGAGGCGTGGTCCCGCACTACCAGGGTGTTCAGGCGGCGCATCATCCGGCGGGCAACGGTGATCGACCAGCGCCCCGTCACCCGGCCCACGCCGAGCCCGACCGCCGCGCCCGGCAGGTGCCTGCCTGCCCACACGCGTGAGGCGTGAAATGGGAGGTTCCACGGCGAGGTCTCGTTCTGGATCAATCCTCCCGAGAGGATGATCCCGTCCAGTCCGGCCAGCGACCGGGACAGCCGGCGCGTGTCCCCGGGGGAGCGATGCCGCAGCGCGCTGATCGCATGGAGGTCCGAGGTGGGGACCGGATCGATCGAGATCGCCACCGGTGTCGCTCCCCGGGCGCGGATGCGGCTGGCGAGGGCGCTCAGGATCAACTCGTCGCCGAGGTTGTCGGAGCCGAACCAGCCGGCCAGGGCGATCCGGCGGGTCATCGGGGGATGGCCCGGGAGCGTCTGCAGATCATGGTCAGGCAGGTTCCGGTGAAGAGCTGGATCCGGACCCTTGCTGGTAGCAATACTCGAGCCTCCAGGGATCAGCCTTCAGCCGGCCCGGTCCTCGGGCGAGGTGTGGGCGGGCAGCACCGCGTCCCGGGACCGGTTGAGCTGTACCAGCAGGTCGGCCACCAGCGCCACCAGAAGTACCAGCGCCGCAGCCAGCAGCAGCACCACGGTGTTGGTGGCCACCCGTAGGTCCTTTGTGGCCAGGTCGTAGACCAGCTTGCCCGCTCCGCCGGCCCCCAGCACCACACCGACGGGAGCGAAGAACCGCAGCGGGTTCCAAAGAAGCACCATCCGTACCACCTGCCTGATATAGAAGACCGTGTCCTTCCACCAGTGGAATTTGGACCGCCCGGCTCGCGGGGCGTAGTCGATGGGGGTATAGCGAACGGAGTACCCGTTTGATAGGAAGCTCATGGTGAGCGTGGTCACGCAACTGAAGCCGGCCGGGAGGAGGTGGAGGTACTGGCCGGCCACCACTCTACGGAAGGCGCGGAATCCTGAGTTCAGGTCGGGAATCCTGGTACGGGCCAGGAAGGAGGCGAGCATTCGGATGATCCACTTGGCCGGAACGCGGGCCAGGCGGCGGGTGCCTCGCTCCACCTGGCGGGCGCCCACCACCATGTCCCATCCGGGCAGCAGGGCGACGAGCTCCGGTATGCGGTCGTTCGGATAGGTCATGTCGGCGTCGGTCCACACCACCACCTCGCCCCTGGCCAGAGTCGTGCCGGCGCGGCGGGCGGCGCCCGATCCCCGGTTGTGCGGGAAGGAGATCACGCGGACATGATCCAGGTCGGGCAACTCCTCGACGCCGCCATCGGTGGAGCCGTCGTCGACCACCACGACTTCGTAGGCGTACGGGGATGTGTCCATGGTGGCTCTGATCCGGCCTAGCTCGGTCAGGAGATGGCCAGCTTCGTTGAAAACCGGGAGGACGATGCTGACGTCCACGGGTGAGTCGGGTTGCACGCTCCCCGGAGTTTGCCCGCCCGAGCGCGTGGCGGCAAGCCGGGCGCCGTCCGGCGGCGGTGAACCGCGAGCCCGGGAAGCAGTCGGCTCCTCGGTTCTAGGCTGCGGAGGGTGCGTACCCCTGCCATACTCCGGCGCCTCGATGGAGGCTCGAGGGTCACGGCGTTAGGTGGTGGGGCACTCCTTACGATGATGGCCGTGGGATGGTGGGAGCTACTGTTCCTGCCCCTGGGAGCGAGTCACGACGGCCGGATCAATGCCCGGTTCGGTCTGCAGGTTCGCAACTTCATCGAGAACGGCCTGCCGGGATCGGACTACCTGGCGTCCATGGCACCCTTCGCGGAGCACCCGTACGTCCATCATCCGCCGTTGCTGAACCTGATGCACGCTCTGGTCGGCTCGTTCCTCGGTCAGGGCGAATGGCAGCTCCGCATGATCGGCTACCTGGCCGGTCTGCTAACCGTGGGGGGTCTGATATGGCTGGCCCGCCGGCTCGGTCTGGGCGCAGGCGCGACCGTCCTGGCCATGGCGCTGGTGGCCTCCACCCCCATGTTCTGGATCTACGCCCGGCTCGGGCTAGGCGTGTCGCTCATGGTCATCCTGCTCGGGCTCTGGACCCGGTTTCCGAGGGCATCGGGCGACGATCCTGCTCAGAGCCCCGGCTCCGGCGACCTATCCGGTGCCGAACCCTCTCCCGTGGTGCTGGCCATAGTTGCCGGTGCGGTGGCGTTCTCCTCGTGGACGGGTGCGTTGCTGGTGGCGGTGCTGGCCGGATGGGGACTCCTGCACTCGGGACTCGTCAGGACCGCCCGGTTGGTCGCCGGCGTCGGCGCGGCGATGGTGCTGGTGACGCTGGTATGGGCGCTGGCGGTCGGGGATGTGGCCGAGCTGACGGCACACGCCGCCGACCGCCGCAGGTGGCCGGCGTGGGACGCTCTGGTGGAGAACTATCGCTGGTTCTACGGAACGCTCTTCCCCGGCTGGTTCAGGTGGCTGATCCTTCCGGCCATCGTCGCGGCCGTGGTCGACAGGCGCGCCCGGATGGCCTCGGGCGCGATCCTGATCGCCCTCGGGCTTTGGACCCTGGCCAACCCTGACGCGGCCTTCGTGCACGACTACTGGACCTACCCGCTCCTCGTGCCCGTTATGCTCGGCTTGGCGGTCATCCTAGACCGGTCGGGCGCTCGCCGGTCGGGCGCCGGGAACCGGGCGTGGATGAAGGAGATGCAGGCGCTGGCGGTGGCGGGCCTGGTCCTCCTGGCGGTGCTCGGGTTCCGCGGCCTAGGCGCCTACCGGCAGGCCTACTTCCACGCTCCTTCCGATGCCGGCGGGCTGGTCAGGGCGGTGGCACCGGCGCTCGGCCAGGAGGTGGCGTGGGTGGCCGAAGGAGTCGACCCCCTCTCCCGCTGGGTGAGCTACTACTGGGACCTGCCGGTGGTCGAGGTGTCGCCGGACCGCATCGCGGCGGCGAGGGGCGCCGACCTGGTGCTGGTCCGGGTGGATCGGATGCCGGTGGCGATCGCAGCAGGTGTGGGGCCCGTGGCCGAGCGGGGCCGCTACGCTCTGTTCAGCGCGGAATCCCTCATTCGATAGCGGCGAAGTCCAGGTCGCGTCCCGGACGGGTTTCCTGGGCATGGCGCAGGAAGTAGGAGTCGGGCGAGTTCCAGGTGTGCTCATCACCGTGCCGCACGAGCAGGTACCCGTGTCCGTGGGTCCGGTAGGCGACTCCCCCTTCCCGGACCACGTCCTTGAGCAGAGCCTGGTCGACCCACCTCGGGAGCCGGCGCCAACCACCGGCCTGCGCCAGGTCGTCGACGGTGATGATCATGGCGCCTCCGGCAATGGTGGGATTGCCCGACCGGACCTCGCCCCCTCCGATCATCCGGTGGATCGTGGTGTCGCTGGACTCCAGGTAGACGAACTCGGCCGCCTTGGCGACCAGGTTGGCGCCGGAGTACTCGTGTGCCAGCACCAGGTCCCACAGGTGCTCGCTGCCGTAGTGGTCGTCGTCGTCCATCTTCGCCAGCAGGGTCCCGCCGGCCACCCGGGTGGCCTGGTTGAGCACCTCCCCGAACAACCGGTCGGACGGGGCTCGCACCACCTCGACCGGGAACGGACAGTTCGAGGTGTCGATCAGGTCGGGGAACCGCTCTCCGTGTAGGGCCAGCACCAACTCGAGGCGGGGATAGGTCTGGGAGGCCACGACCTCCAGGCACCTTGCCAGCAGGCCGGGCCGCCTGGTGGCCAGCAGGATGGAGACCTCCGGGAGCCCCGGAAACGCGGAGAGGCCGGCCGCAGCGGCGACCTGCCGGGCTCTGGCGCGAAGCGAGTGGGTGCGCAGGGCCGCCCGGCGCATACCTATGCTGAGCCGCTCTCTCGTTCTCAGGCCGCTCTGCAAGATCCGTTCGTCGCGCATGGCGCGGTACAACTCTGACCCTAGGTGGGCCTCCAAATCGGGATCGTCCTCGTTGACATGGACCACCAACCCGGTGGCGGCCAATGAAGCCAGCGTCGCCGCCCGGCAGATGGTGTCGGGGTGGAAGGGCCGGGAGTCCTCCAGGTGATGGAGTTTGGAGAGCGCCTCCCGATCGGCGATGTCGACCACGGTGTCGATCTGCATGCTCTCGGGAAGTCCTATCTCGCTCAGGGCGCCGACCTGGCCGCCCACGTGCCATGTCCAGTCCACTGGGTTCGCCTGCTCGATGTCGAACGCCGGGACGGCCAGCAGAGGGGACTCCTCGGCCAGGATCACCGCGGGCGGATCGCCGGCCAGGCCGGCCTCCGGCAATCCGTCCGCAGTGTCGACCACAACCAGATCGAGTTGCTCGCCGTCCGGGGAGAGGTGGACGCGGCTCGAACCGGAGAATGCATCCCGGGCTCGATGTCCGATGACGGCGATCTCCACGCCCAGCGGGTACTCGGCCTGCCTGGTCGGATCGAGCGGGGCTGGGCGCATGCTCGCCCACAAACGCCTCATGACATTGAACAGCCGCCGGCCCAAGGCTGATACGAACCATCTCGCGAAGGCCAGGGCCTGGCGAGGACTTCGAACCCTGGCCAGCCGCGACAGCACCAGAGCGGCCTTGGCGCCCAGAGGCGATCCGCTCAACCGGAGGCTCGCCATCGGCATGGGAGTCTTGCGGCGCAGCACCAGGTCGGAGAGGCTCAGCGGCAAGATCTCACCCAGGTCGGCGAGGTCGTCTCCGGTACGGCGCGCTCGCTGCAAGACCCAGGTACGGGTGATCGAGATGCTGGATCCATCTCCGAGGGTCGCCATGGCGCCAGCCCGCGTACCCAACGCATCCCGGAGCCGCTGGACGATCCGTCTGTCGATCGCCATGCCGGCCGGTATGCGGACGTGGAAGGATGAAATGGGAAACTGCCGGATAGCGCCATCGACGGACCCGAAGAAGACCCGGGGGTCCGGCGCCAGGTGGTTCTCCAGGCCTTCGTAACCGGGGTCTCCCGGCCGGTCTCCGATCCAGACGACAAGGTCGTGGATGGTGTTGGAGATGACTTCCCCCGCGGCGGCGAGCACCACTTCCGGAGAGCGATCCCGAGGGTCGATGGTCACGACGTAGGAAGGGACGGTGAAGCTGCGACCGGGCTCGGCGTCGCGGAAATGGGGGTGCGCGATGAGATGGGATGCCTTGGCCCGCTGGATGTCGAGACTCGCCTGCTCCGCCGCGCTGGGATCAGCACCCTCGCCCTGATGCCAGCAAGCGGCGTCGCGAACCGGCACGAGCGGGCCACCATGGGTGAAGGCCCGGTAGCCGAACTCGGTGTCCTCCATTCCCCAGCGGGTGAAGGAGTCGTCGAAGCCGCCGACATGATCGAAGAACCATCGGCTGACTCCGAGATTCCCGCCGGTCACCACCCGGAAGATGTCGTCGGATTCCAGGGTCAGCTCATCGGTCCTGGCCATATGGAACTCGATCCACTCCGGCCGATCGACCCTCCTGCCCCTGAACAGGTCGGCCAGGGCACCCGTCCGGTGGCGGATGGCATCCGCATCGATGCCGCGGACATCGACATGAGCTCGGAACCCGAGGGTGAGCACGTCGCCGGCCAGATGATGCCACCGCGCGTGCGCGGCCAGCCACCCCGCCTCGGGAAGCATGTCGCAATCGAGGAAGATGAGGATGGGGTGGCGCGCCGCTCTCGCTCCGTTGTTCCGGGCGCGGGCCAGCCCGAATCCCAGGTCCTCCTGGTGGATCACCCGCACGTCCAGCGGGCTGGACTCGGGTGGTTCCAAGGGTACGGACGAGCCGTCGTCGACGACGATCACCTCGAACAGGTCACGGGGGTAGGTCTGTTGCTCCAGCGCCGCCAGGGTCAGATCGAGCGCATCGGGCGCCTCGTAGTACGGGACGACGATCGAGACGGGAAGTCCGGGTATGAAGTCGCCGGCTGACGGCGGTTCCAGGGCGCGCCAGTCGTTGTTTCTTATCGCGGCGGGTGGGACAGGAGAGGTCACCGGATCCATGAGAGAAGCAGCACTCCTCCGCGGGTGGGCTCGAGCACGGCCGGACTCTACCGTAACCGGCCCCGATCGCAGCGCCGGCGGACACAGACACATTCCCCGGACAGACCACCGAGCGCTCCTACACTGGCCGGCGTGGTCAGGAGGGCATTGCTACTAGGAGTGCGCCGAAAAGTGTCCATTTGGCCCGATAGTCCCCAACGAAACCCCAGGTCGAGGAGTCGCGGGCCAACCACCCCCGTCCTTTTCAGCATGCTCCTCGCGCTGGTTGCCATCATCGGGGTAGCGCTTCAGGTAACGGCCGAGGAAAAGGCCTTCACCTTCGAGGGTTCGGGCTGGGGCCACGGCGTGGGCATGGGCCAGTGGGGGGCCTTAGGCCAGGCCCTGGCGGACCCGGGGAAGCCTGGCGAGGACATCGCCGCCTACTACTACACCGGCTCGAGTCCCGCCGATCTGTCCGATCTCGACCTGCCGAGCGACCTGCTGACCACGCTGGACAACCCGCTCTGGATCAACATCGCCTCCGAGATCATCCTTCTGGAGTTCACTGCGGTCGGCGGGCCGCTGGATCTCTGCCTGGCAGATGACGGTGAAGGGCCCTGTCCCAAGCCGGAGCAGCCGCAGGAGGGGGAGCGCTGGCAGTTCCGCCGGATCGATGCAGGGGAGTGCGGTTTCTTCAAGGCGGGCGAACTTCAGGGAACGATGGGGGATTGCCGGGCTTCGATCTCGTGGCCCGAAGCGGACGGGGTGCAACTCCGGTACGGGGAGGACCGGAGGAAGCCCTGCGTGGTGAGGGACTCGGAATGCGAGTACCGCCATGGCGCCATCAAGCTGCGGGACGATCCGGTCGAGGTCGGCTTTCACGTGCTGATCACCATCGGCCTTGAGGACTATGTCCGGGGTGTCGCCGAGATCTTCCCCTACTGGAAGGCGCCCGGGGTCAACGAGGCACAGGCGGTGGCGGCCCGAACCTACGCGGCCTTCAAGTTCCTGGCACAGGAGGTGAACGAGCGTCCGGCGGATCCCGATGCGGATCCGGGGATCAGCACCTCGCGCAAGAACTCCTGCTGGTGCCACCTGTACGACAACACCCGGGATCAGGTGTACGCGGGCTGGTGGCGTGAGAATGGCCCCGATCAGGCAGCCTGGGTGGACGCCGTGGCCGCCACGGAGGGCCGGGTACTCACCTACTTCGGGCAGGGGTGGGAGGGATTCACCAGGGGTGGCGTCATCCAGGCGTTCTACTCCACCTCGACCGGGGGAGTCACCAACAGCAATCGCTACGGCTTCTTCACCGAGTGGAACGATCGGCCGATCTCGGTGACCCAGTGGCCATACCTGCTGCCCGTGGAAGATCCCTGGGACGTGGATCCGAGCGTGGATAACCCGGTCGCGTCGTGGCGCACCACCATCCCGGCGTCCACGATCGCCGACCGGCTGGGATGGGACGAGGTGACCGATGCCCGACTGGTGTCGGGTCCGAGCACGACCAGCCCCGCCAGGGTGCGGTTCGACGGGATGGATGACGGAAGCGAGGTCTCTACGACGGTTGCCGGAGCCTGGCTCCGCTACGGGCTCGGTCTCAGGTCGTCGCTCGTTCGTGCCATCGATGACCGTCCGGCCCCGCCCACCGAGGAGCCTCAGACTCCGGGCCAGGGCGTTGACGGGGAAGGGCAGGCGCCCGACCAGGGCGAGATACAGTACGACGAACTCCCCCCCTTCCAAGACATAGCGGGCAATACTCATGAGGAAGGAATAGACACCCTCCGGCGAGGCGGGATCGCAGAGGGATGCGATCATTACAGCCTCTACTTCTGCCCGAATGATCATGCCAAGCGGCTCGACGCAGCGATCCTGCTGGCGAGGGCCGCCCGGCTCCCGAGGCCCGAGGAGCCCTATCGCCTCAACTTCGCGGACGTCCCCAATTCCCTCCCGCACTCGAGAGAGATATATGCGCTGGCCGAGGCCGGGATCACGGCCGGATGCGCTACCAACCGGTTCTGTCCGGACGGTCCCCTCACCCGGGGACAGATGGCCACGTTCCTGATGAGGGCGCTGGACCTGGCGCCGCTCGACTCGTTTGACGGCCGCAGGTTCGATGATGTTCCCGCCGCCAGTACCCACAGCGGAGCCATCCACGCCATTGCCGCTGAAGGTATCACTGTCGGCTGCACCGAGACCTCGTTCTGCCCCGACAGGCCCCTCACCCGGGGCGAGATGGCCACCTTGCTAGCTCGGGCCTTCTACCCGGGTGCCTGACGCCCTCCGGTGGGAACGAATAGGAAGCCGATCCCCCACGCCAGGTGCATGGCCGGCATTATCGCCGGGAGGAGCCAAGCGGCCCGATCCCGGCGCCTGATCGTCTCCGAGAGCGTGGTGATCGCGATCAGGATCCCGTAGCCGGCCGGCGGTATCCACCAGAACGGCGCTCCGATCCCGGCGCCGATCGCAGCGCCGATCAACCCGATGACCAGCACAGGCGCAGCTAACTGCCGCGCGGCGAGCGCGCCCGGATTGCGCGCCAGCATCACCCGCTTCCATCTGCCGTAGTCGAGATACTGCCTCCATAGGGCGCGGAGGCTGGAACGGGGGCGGTACGTGACCCCGAGACGCGGGTCGAACCAGACGAGCTTCCCGGACTTCCGGAGCCGGTGGTTGAGCTCGAAGTCCTGGTTGCGAACCAGGGTCGGGTCGAAGCCCCCGACCTCATCGAGGGCTTGCCGGTCGAATACCCCCAGGTACACGGTATCCGCCGGCCCGGCTACCGAGGAGTACCTGAACCGGGCGGTACCCGCCGCGGCCGGCGAGTTCATGGCGATGGCAATCGCCCGCTGGAGGCCTGTGGCGCCCACGGCGTCCTGCCGCCCGCCCACGTTGGCCGCTCCGGTCTCCTCCAGCAGTCTGACCGCCAGCCGCACGTAGTCGGGGGCGAATTCGGCATGCCCGTCACACCGCACCAGGACCTGGCCCCCAGCCGCGCCGATGGCCCGGTTGAGACCTGGACCCACCCCTAGTTCGGGGTTGTCGACCAATTTCAGGCGGGAGTCCGCCGCGGCGCTCCTTCGCAGGATGGCGAGGGTCCCATCGGTGCTCCGCCCGTCTGCGACCACCACCTCGAAGGGGCCTTCATAGTCCTGATCGAAGACGGCCCGCAGGGTGGTTTCGATGTGCGTGGCCTCGTTGCGCACGGCCATGACCACGGAGACGTGGGGCAACTCGGACAGGAGGACCTCCTTCTGGGCAGGAGGGTACTGAAAAACGTCCAGTTGGCCCGGATGCCTGCTACGAAGACCCCAGATCGTGACATGGCGGGCCAACCCATCCCCGTCTTTTCACCACTAGGACCGGGGATGATTGTCGCAGGGTGCCGGTTCGTATACTGGCCGCGCACTCCGGACTGATCGACGGCGCTCCCACGCCTGCAGTTTCTTCGAATGGTGCACGGTAGACGGGATACGGAGGCCATGTTCGGGTCGGAGTTGGCATTCAGTCCCGAGGTGGTTCTGGCGATGTGGGCGGCAGGCGTGGCCGGTTCCGGTGCGGCGGTTGCATACTGGCGTATCGTCGGGCCGGGCTATCTTTGGCTGATCGCCGGCACGGTGCTCCTCATCGGCGGGGCTGCCTGGTACTTCGATCGGGGCGCCCTGGCGGCGGCGGCCGTGCTGGGTGGCGCGGGCGCCGCGCTCGTTGCCCGGAATCGTTGGGCGGCGACCATCACCCTGGGCTCATCATCCGTGTTTTTCCTGGTGGGGGCCTCCGTGGCGGGCCTTCCCGTTCCTGCCATCACCGGGACGGCCGCGCTGGGGGGGATCACGGGAGAGATGTTGCTCGGGCACTGGTTCCTGGTGAGTCCGAGAATGCCCCGGTGGCCACTTCGCGCCCTGGCGGTGGTCGGCGGCGCGGCGATCGTGCTCGACTGGCTGGTACACCTGGCGCCGGGTATCCCGACGGCGACCCCGGCGGGTTCACTGATCGCGTCAGTGGCTCTGGCGGCCACCAGCCTCCTGCTCATGGCCGCCGTCTGGTTCGCGCTCGGCTACCCGTCGTATCCGGGGGTGATGGCGGCGACCGGTCTCAGCTACCTGGCGGTCCTGACCGCACTCGGATCGGTGATACTCGTCCGGGCGCTGGCAGCAGGTGTTCCACCCCTTTGACCCTGCGGAATCAGGGCTAGCATCCGCGTACGGAAGACTGGAGTCGTAGTTTGGGTATCGAGTTCGTTGAATCGCAAGACGAGGCGGCGTCGCGCGCCGGCGTACTAGGTCTCGCCGCCAGGCCCGGCCTCGTCTGGCAAGGCGATGCTGACGGCTACGTCGCGTCGCTGGGCGCCGGCTTCGAGCGGGCACTCGAGCGGGCGGGGTTCAAGGGGGAGGCCGGCCAGAGTTGCTCCTATGACACCGGGTCGGAGAATCCGCACACGGTGGTGGCGCTGGGCGTAGGCGAGGCCCCGGACGCGGACGCCCTCCGCAGGGCCGCCGGGATACTCGGGCGCAGGGCGTCGAAGGAGGCTTCGGTAGCCACCACGCTGGCCCTCGGGGGGCAGGCGGCGCCTGTGGTGGAGGGATTCCTGCTCTCTCAGTACTCGTACGACCGTTTCAGGAGCAAGGCGGAGCCCGCCCGTACCGACTCCCTCCTGCTGGTGGGCACCGGGGAGAGGATCGACTGCGAAGCGGGCATAGTGGTCGCCGAGGCGGTCAGCTGGGCGCGTGATCTGGTCAACACGCCTGCTCAGGACAAGGCTCCGCGGGAGATCCAACGCCGGGTGGCGGAACTGGCGGACGGTCTCGGACTGCGGCTCGAGACACGCGATGTCCAGGAGCTCGAGGAGGGCGGCTTCGGAGGGTTGCTGGGCGTGGCGGCCGGATCCGACCGGGACCCTTGCTTTGTGGAGTTGTGGTACGAGCCGGAGGGTTCCGAGACGTTCGTCGCGCTGGTGGGCAAGGGGATCACCTTCGACTCGGGCGGCCTCAGCATCAAGCCGGCTCGGGCCATGGAGACGATGAAGACCGACATGTCGGGGGCGGCCGCGGTGATCGGCGCCATGCAGGCTATCGCCCGGCTCCGGCTGCCCGTGAAGGTGCTCGGTCTGGCGCCGCTTACCGACAACATGCCCGGACCCCGCGCAACCAAGCCGGGCGACGTGCTCACCACCCGCAACGGCAAGACCATCGAGGTACTCAACACCGATGCCGAGGGACGGTTGGTCCTGGCTGATGCCCTCGCCTACGCGGTCGAGCAGGGGCCGGATCTGATGGTGGACCTGGCCACCTTGACGGGCGCCTGCAAGGTAGCGCTCGGTGACACCATCGCCGGAGTGATGGGGAACGACGACACCCTGATCGACCGGATCGAGAGGGCCGGTGAGCAGGCCGGGGAACGCGTCTGGCACCTTCCCCTGCCCGAGGAGTACCGCCGCCTGCTCGACACCCCGATGGCCGACATGAAGAACATCGGCGGCCGCTGGGGCGGTGCGCTGACGGCCGCGTTGCTCTTGCAGGAGTTCGTGGGCGACGTTCCTTGGGCGCATCTCGACATCGCCGGTCCTGCCCGCTGGATTCGCAACGAGCACTACCAGACGAAGGGGGGTTCGGGCTTCGGGGTTCGCACCCTGGTCCAACTGGTAGCGGACCTGGCGGAGCAGGGTTCCGGCACGACGGAATGAGTTCTGCCGGAGAGTCGGTGAAGGCGCTGCTCGCCCCGCGTTTAGCCTGCCGGCGACCGGAGCACCTCAGGTAGGTAGATGCGGCTCAGATTCCTCAGGGCTCAAGCACTGCTCGACATTGTCACGCTTGTCGTGTCGATGCTGGTCGCTTCCGCAATCAGCTTCGACACCTTCTTCCCCTGGCGGTTCGAGCCCCAGATCTGGTCGCTCCTGATGATCATGCTCGCCGGCCTGGCAGGGGCCGAATGGGTGGGGTCACGGTTGCTGGTGGGTGGGCCTCCCCGGCCCGGCTACGGACGGGCTCTGGCCGTGACGCTCATGGTCCTCGGGGTCACCGCGCTGGCTCTGGTCGCCACCCGCGTCTACTTCTCGCGCTCCTTCATCGGCTGGACGATGGCCTTTTTCGTTCTAGGGGCGCTTATCCATCGGGCCTGGCTACGGCGCCGTCCCTGGGCCGAGGCGATGGTCCTGATCACCGGCGAGCAGGGCTTGGTGGACGACCTTCGGGACGCTCCCCATGCCGACGTGATCTCCGTGGTGGATCCGGCCACTGAGGCTCGCCTGGACCCGCTCGAGCCGGGTGTGGTGCTGGGGGTCGATCTGAAGGCGGCACTATCCCCCCGGATGGCCCAGTACGTCTCCTCGTGCGCCCTGGCCGGGCTGGACGTGCGGCCCATCTCGCAGGTCTACGAGATTTATACCGGTCGGATGCCGATCGTGGCTCTGGTGGAGGGCTGGGAACTCTCCACACCCGTCATCCGGACCGCTCCCTACCTACCGGGGAAGAGGCTCTTCGACATCCTGGCGGTGCTGGCAACCGCACCGATCACCCTCGTCCTGGCCGGCGTGACGGCCGCCGTCACCCGCCTCAGCTCGCCCGGGCCGGTCATCTACCGCCAGGTTCGGGTGGGCCGCGGAGGGGGTCATTTCACGCAGTACAAGTTCCGCTCCATGTGGCATGATCCCGATCGGCAGGGGCCGTCCTTCACCAGCCGCGACGACGATCGGGTGGTGCCTGCGGCTCGCACCATCCGGCGCCTCCGGCTCGATGAGCTACCCCAGTTGTGGAACGTGCTCAGGGGTGATCTGAGCCTGGTGGGACCGAGGCCCGAGCAGGTGGAGTTCGTGAAGCGCTTCGATCGGACCATCCCCTTCTACTCCCAGCGCCATCTCGTCCGACCCGGATGCACCGGCTGGGCCCAGGTCAACCACGGGTACGCCGACGGCGAGGCCGGCACCATGGAGAAGCTGACCTACGACCTGTTCTACGTCAAGCACATGAGCCCGTGGCTCGATCTCGAGATCCTTGGAAGGAGCTTCTGGACCGTTCTCAGCGGCTTCGGGGCGCGCTGATCAGCGCCCGGCACGACTGGTCATAGTCCACGATCGGCGGAGGCGCCGCCGGGTCGCGGCAGGAGGCGCAATCCGGATTCTGGCTGAACCGGAGGATGCGGAACCGTTGGCTGAGAACATCGAGCGTGAGCAGCCGTCCCGTCAGGCCTTCTCCGACCCCGACGAGCCACTTGATGGCCTCGGCCGCCTGCAGCGTTCCCACCACGCCCGGAAGGACGCCCAGCACCCCCGCCTCCTCGCAGTTGGGCGCCAACTCGGGTGCGGGGGGCTCGGGGAACAGGCACCGGTAACACGGTCCATCTGCCGGGTCGAACAGGCTGACCTGTCCCTCGAAGCGGAAAACCGATCCGTGCACCACCGGGATCTGCAGGTGGATGGAAACGTCGTTGATCAGGTACCGGGTGGGGAAGTTGTCGGCGCCGTCGATGATGATGTCGTAGCCATCAAGGATTTCCAGTGCGTTCGAGGCGCCCAGGCGCTGGTCCATGGTCTGTACGGACACGTCCGGGTTGAGGGCCCGGATGGTGTCCCGGGCCGACTCCACCTTGGGGTTGCCCACCGTCCGGGTGCTGTGCAGTACCTGGCGCTGCAGGTTGCTGATGTCCACCCGATCGTGGTCGACAAGGCCGAGCGTGCCCACGCCTGCGGCGGCCAAGTAGAGGGCGGCCGGCGAGCCCAGACCCCCGGCGCCCACGATCATGACCCGCGAGTCGAGCAGCTTGCGCTGGCCTGCCTCGCCGATCTCCGGAAGCCGGATGTGGCGGTCGTACCGCCTCATCTGATCGTCGGGTAGGCGGCTGGGCAGCTCCCAGGGACCCCCGCGGGCCTTCCACTCCTGGAATCCACCCGCCAGCGAGCAGGCATTGGAATAGCCCATGGTCTGGAGTACGGATGCCGCCAGCGCCGAGCGGGCCCCCGACGCGCAGTAGACCACCATGGGTTGGTTGGTGGGCGGGGATACGAGGTGGATGCTGCCCTCCAGCACCCCTCGGGGGATGTGGTAGGCACCCGGGATCCTGCCCTGCTCCAGTTCGAGGTCCTCCCGGACGTCGATCAGGATGATCCGGGAGGGGTCTAGCGAGGCCAGCTGATCGGCCGAGATCTCCCTGATCCGGCGAAGGGCCTCGGTGACGAGGTCCATGTAGGAAGCGCCCATGCGGGCAGGCTAGCCCCGATTATTCATGGTGGAGGTCTGTCCGGGTGACGAGAATGGATCCTTCGTACTCCTGGCCTGGGGTTACAACCATCTGATAGCTCCGTCTTCCAGTCGGTGCGGAATCAACCGCAGGGTGAAGTGGGGCCGCTTTACCAAATGTGTGGTTGAAATGGCCTGAGCCGCGTTGGTGTGCTGGGAACAGGAATAGTCGGGGCTAGTGGCCGGTGGCCGGTTCCGAGTGGGGCGAGGGCTCGAAGCTATGAGGAGCAGGTGTGGTGACCGAGCATGGTCACGAGCTCTGTCCGGTTACCCGATCGGCCTCCGGGGTTGGTCGAGGAGCCCGACCAGCCTGCTCATGGTGGTGCCGGCGGGCGCCTCGACCTTGAGGTCGGCGATCTCGTCGCAGTCTGTCGGTCCGAGGTTCACGATCACGAAGGGCACACCGCTGCGGGCGGCGGCGAGGGGGATGTCGGCGGCCGGCCAGACCGACAGGGTGGTGCCGACCGCCAGCACCGCGTCCGCGGCCTGCGCCATGGCGTACCCCCGGTGCATCTCCGCGGCCGGCATGGCCTGGCCGAACGAGATCACTGTCAGCTTGATGAGGCCGCCGCAGCGAGGGCAGTGGGGGTCCTCCTCACCGCCTTCCACCCGGTCGAACACCGTCTCGGTGGGCCATTCGGCCGGGCACATAAGGCAGCGGACTGTCCACACGTTGCCGTGCACCTCGACCAGCAGCTCATCCGCCAGGCCGGCCGCGCGGTGGAGGCCGTCTATGTTCTGCGTCACGCAGCCCGCCAGCCGATCGAGCCGGGCCAGCTCCGTTATCGCCAGGTGGCCCCGGTTAGGTCTGGCCCGGCGCAGGGGTGATGTGGACCATCTGATCCAGCTCCTGCGGCGGGCAGCGGCGGACTCCAGGTACCGCTCGAACGTGAAGTCATCAGGGTCGACGGTTTTCCACAGGCCGTCGGGACCGCGGAAGTCGGGGATCCCGGACTCGGTCGAGATCCCGGCGCCGGTGAAGACCAGCAGGCGGCTCGACGCTCCCAGCAGGTCGGCGGCCCGTTCGATCGGGTCGGTTGGCATGCGGAGGATGCTAGGAGGCCTGCCGGATGTCCGCCGACCCGCCTGGTCACGCTCGCCTGAGCGATGGGCCGTGGAGACCGGACCGGGAGAAGGGCCACTGGTTAAGGGTTGCCGTGGGCCTTGGAAACAGGTCTAACGGAAGACCATCAACTACCGACTAACAACTACCGAAAGCAGGTCGCGGCGATGCTGCCGTCGCAGTCGGGGGGTGAGACGGCCTACGTGGTGGTGCCCGAGCGGCGGGAGCAGCGGACGGACCCACACCGCCCGGCTGTGGAAGTGGACCAGGCCCTCCCGGCAGAATACCGACAGGAAGACGGGGTGGGGGACCTCGGACCGGCGCTTGGCGGCAATGATCAGGCGCAAGAGCTCCGATACGGCGTTGGGTCCCAGGACGGCCGTCCAGTAGGTCAACACGTACGGATGGGAGGGCTCCACCCCGGAGCAGAGGCGCTCGGGCCAGAGCCGGGGAGTGATCCGGTAGCGTTCCTGCGCCGACACGCGGAGCGCGGCGCCCGGTAACGGCGCGATGTCCGTGGCGACGGGAGGACGGTCGTCTAGACGGACAGTACCGGGCGCTGCGAACCGCATGACCTCAATATGCCGCCGAACGCGTATTCGATCAATAGGTTATTTTTAACGTTCTCAGAATTTTTTCCCACTCTTGATCAAGGATCGAACGATATCTGATTATGGAACAGAAGGTTACACCTGCTAGCCATGGTCGGGTGGCCGGTCGTAAGTATATTCTAACATCACCTAGCAACTAGCAATTAGCTAGCTGCCGATTACCAAGGAGAGAACGCCGTCCGTCGGCACCAGTTCGCCGGTGGACGGAACCGTCAGCAGGACGCGGTCCACCAACCCGGCATCATCCGCCGGCTGGTAGAGGATCTCGATGGCGACCGCCGTCCCGGCTTCTTCCTGGGCGACCTGTATGGCCTCCAGCGCCTCTTCCGAGCTGAGTCCCTCCAGCACCGGTATGACCAGGACGCGGGTCCCGCCGGCGACCTGGATGGTCACGGTCGATCCCTGGTCCACCTCGAGCCCCCCTGCGGGATCCGACGCCAGCACGGTGCCCTGAGACTCGGGCGACAGTACCTCCTCCACCTCCGCCATGAGGTGGGCGCCGAGGACCGCGTCGCGAGCTTCGGGAGCGGTCATCCCGGTCAAATCCGGCACCTCGGTGAAAGGAAGCTCGTTGTAGTAGCCGATGCCCAGACTGCTCGGGAACTCGCCCGCCGGGTACTGGGCAAGGACCACCTCCATGAACTCCTTCCAGATCGGAGCCGGAACCGAACCGCCGAAGACGCGGGAGTAGGTCTCCCCGTTGATCACGACGTCCTCCAGCGAGATCTGCTCGTCCGGGTAGCCCACCCAGACCGCCGTGGTGAAGTTGGGCACGTATCCCACGAACCAGGCGTCCCGGTAGGCCTGGTGGGTTCCGGTCTTCCCGGCCTGGGGCACACCCTCGATGTCCGCCCGCCGGGCGGTGCCGCAGCAGACCACCCGTTCCATCGGCCTCCGCACCGCGGCCGCCAGAACCGGATCGATTGCCTGGGAGGTCTCCACCTCCCGCTGGTAAATCACCTCTCCGTCGTCGGTGGTGATCAGGGAGATGAGGTACGGCTCGGCGTGAACGCCGTTGGTGGCGAAGGTGCTGTAGGCGGAGGCCATCTCGAGCGGGCTCACCACGCCTGCGCCCAGCGCCAGGGAGTAGACCTCCTCCAGATCCGATGTGATGCCCATCTTGTGGGCGGTGCGGATGATCGCCCTGGGCCCCACCAGAACGGAGAGCTGGGCGTAAACCGTGTTCACCGAGCGCTCGGTGGCCTGCGCCACCGTGAGCAGGTCGTCGACCGATCCCGCATTGCGCACCGTCCAGACGTAGCCGCCGTCGGGACCGCACGGATCCTCGCACTCGATCTCCAAGGGACTGCGGGCATCCCAGTACGACTGGAGGCTCCCGCCGGCCTCGAGGTAGGCGACCAGCACGAAGGGCTTGAAGGCGGAGCCCGGGTTGCGGCGACCCTGGATGACCAGATCGAACTGCTCCTGCTCGAACGGCAGCCCGGACGACATCGCCAGGACGGCGCCGGTGTGGTTCTCGACCATGGCAATGGCCCCGGTCGGAGCGCCCCTGCTATCGGTGCTCTCCTCGTCCGGCAGCGGGAGCCATGACTGCAGGATCCGGTTGGCTTCGTTCTGGAGATCGAGGTCGACCGTCACGTACACTCTGAGTCCGCCGCCCCCCTCGCAGTCCTCTTCGTGGGCCGGGCATCCGAAGAGCGCCTGGCGGCGCTCCTCGTTGGTGAAGCCCAAGGCTTCGTCGAACTCCCGGTCGTTGAGGATCTGGCGGCGGACCTCGGCCACCACGTGTTCGGCCGGGCTCTTGAACGGTTCCGGTTGCTGGATGAGGAAGGGCTCCTCCTTGGCCTCGGCGGCTGCCTCGTAGCTGATGAACCCCGACGCGGCCATGGCGTCGATCACATCGTTGCGCCGGTCCTCGGCCCGCTCCGGCTGGCGGCGGGGGTCGTAGAGGGTGGGGTTGCGGATGGTTACAGCCAGGGTGGCCGACTCGGCGATGGTGAGGTCGGCCAGATCCTTGTCGAAGTATTCCCGGGCGGCGGCCACCACCCCGTATGCCGACCAGCCGAAGTAGACCGAGTTCATGTAGAACTGGAGGATCCGTTCCTTGGGGTGCCGCTGCTCGAGCTCGATGGCGTACAGGGCTTCCAGGATCTTGCGCTGGATGGTCTGCTCGTCGCCGACGATGTTGTTCTTGACCACCTGCTGGGTGATAGTCGACCCACCCCGCCGGTCCACGCCGGTCAAGTGATCGCGCACCGCACTGGCGATGGCGGTGAAGTCGACTCCCTGGTGCTCGAAGTAGTCCCCGTCCTCGGCGGCCAGGATGGCGGAGACAAGGAACTTGGGAACATCGACGAAGCGGGCAGGTTCGGAGATGCGCCCGGCGTGCAACTCTGCCAGGAGCCTTCCGTCCTCCGTGTAGACACGGGACACCCGCGATACGTCGGGCAGATCCAAGAGGGTGGGTTCGATCTCGACCTGGGGCAGCCACCGGTCCAGGAGCCGGTCGAAGGTCGCGTAGGCGGCGTTGACTCCGAGGAAGCCGAAGAGCCCGATCCAGGTGGCGACGATCATCGCGATGGCCACGCTCAACACCAGGGCGAGCGACCACCGGCGCTTCAGTTCGCCCCGCTCGATGTCGTGGATGTTCCGGCCGGTCACGACAATGAAGTAGGAGTAGGATGCCAGGTCATCGGCTAGCCAGGATACCGGTGCCTGTGTCCAATTCTCCGGCATCGCCGCGACGCGTCACCTCCAGCGACCTGGAGATCGATGCCGTCTACGGGCCGGTGTCCCACGGCGATCTCGGTGATCCCGGAAGCTTCCCCTTCACGCGCGGTCCTTATCCGACCATGTACCGGGGCCGGCCCTGGACCATCCGCCAGTACGCCGGTTTCGGCACAGCGCGCCAGACCAACCAGCGTTTCAAGGCGCTCCTGGCAGCCGGGCAGACCGGCATCTCCACCGCCTTCGACCTCCCTACCCAGATGGGATTCGACTCGGACTTCCCGCTGGCGGAGGGCGAGGTTGGCAAGGTGGGGGTGGCCATCGACAGCCTGGCCGACATGCGGGTCCTTCTCGACGGGTTGCCGCTCGGCGAGGTGACCACCTCGATGACCATCAACGCCACGGCGCCCGTGCTGCTGTTGCTCTACCAGCTCGTGGCCGAAGAGCAGGGCACCCCGCCGGAGCGGATCCGGGGAACCGTGCAGAACGACATCCTGAAGGAGTACATCGCCCGGGGAACCTATATCTACCCGCCGAGAGCGTCCATGCGGCTGGTCACCGACCTGTTCGCCTACTGCGGCCAGGAGCTTCCCGGCTGGAACACCATCTCCATAAGCGGCTATCACATCCGTGAGGCCGGCTCCACAGCCGCCCAGGAGATCGCATTCACCCTCGCCAACGGCATCGCCTACGTGGAAGCCGCCGTCGAGGCCGGCCTTGCTGTGGAGCGGTTCGCCCCCCGCCTTTCATTCTTCTGGAACTCGCACAACCACTTGTTCGAGGAGGCGGCCAAGTTCCGGGCCGCCCGGCGCATGTGGGCGTACATCATGCGCGATCGCTTCGGCGCCACCGGTCCGGAGGCGCAGCGCATGCGGTTCCATACCCAGACTGCCGGCTCCACGCTCACCGCCCAGCAACCCGAGAACAACATCATCCGCACCACCATCCAGGCGTTGGCGGCCGCGCTGGGGGGGACCCAGTCGCTCCACACCAACGCGTTCGACGAGGCGCTCGGCCTGCCCACCGAGCGCTCCGCCACCATCGCGCTGCGCACCCAGCAGATCCTCGTGGCGGAATCGGGCCTGGCCGACACGGTCGATCCGCTGGCGGGCTCCTACTTCGTGGAGAGCCTCACCGACCGGCTGGAGGAGGCCGCCGGGCGGATCATCGACGAGATCGATCGCCTGGGCGGGGCGGTGGCCGCCATCGAGCAGGGTTTCCCGCAGAGCGAGATCGAAGAGGCCTCCTACCGGGCCTCGATGCGGGTCGAGAGCGGGCAGGACACGGTGGTGGGGGTGAACCGGTTCACCGACGATTCCGGTCCGGAGGTCCAAGCCCTGAGCGTCGATCCGGCCCTCGAAGCCGACCAACGTTCGAGGGTGAGGGAGTGGCGCGGCGATCGCGACCAGGATGCGGTGGATCGATCACTGGAGCGCCTGGTGGAGACGGCCCGCGGAGCGGGCAATATCATGTACCCGATGAAAGATGCTCTGGCCGACGGCGCAACGCTGGGCGAAGTCTCCGAGGCCCTGCGGCAGGTCTTCGGCGTGCACCGTGTCCGGTAACGGAGTTCGGGTTCCGACCGGAAGGGTGGAGGCAGGCGGATGAATCGCGACGACTCGTCTCTCCGGTTCCTGATAATCGGCGCCGGGCCTGCCGGCAGCGCGGCGGCCTCGACGGCGGCTGCGCTGGGCGCCGATGTCACCCTGGTCGAGGACTCGGTGGTGGGCGGCGCCGCCCATCTCCGGGACTGCATACCCTCGAAGGCGATGGTGGCCACGTCCGTCAGGATGAAGGCGATTCACAACGCGGCGGACCTGGGGATAGTGGGCCCGGACCCTGGGGTGGACCTCGGCCGCCTGGCCGATCGCATCCACGCGATAGTGATGGCTATCTCGAACCGTTCCGTCGATCTGCTCGAGAGCCAGGGAGTCGAGATCGTCCGCGGCCGGGGCCGGTTCGTGGGCCCCAACCTGGCGATTGCAACAGCCGACGGGATCGAGAGGACCATCCCCTTCGATGCCGCCCTGGTCTCCACCGGATCGCGGCCGCGCATCCCGGAGTGGGCCCAGGTGGACGGGGAGCGGATCCTGACGACGCGCCACGTCTACGACCTGCCCGCCGCTCCCGAGCACGTGGTCGTGATCGGATCGGGCGTTACCGGGGTCGAGATGGTCCATATCTTCGAGAGCCTCGGGTGCAAGGTGTCGCTTCTGGTGAGCCGCCACCACGTCCTGCCCCACCGTGACGCCGAGGTCGCCGCGGCCTTGGAAGCCAACTTCCTGGAGCGCGGCGTCGGGCTCCTGAAGGGTGCCCGGGCGGTGGGAATCGACCGTACCGGGGACGGTGTGACAGTGCATGTCGAGGACGGTCGCCGGGTCGATGGGAGCCATGCCCTGCTGGCGGTGGGGGCGATGCCGATGACCGAGGGACTGGGCCTGGACGAGGCCGGGGTCAAGACCGACCAGGGCTTCATCGTGGTGGACGAGTACCAGCGTTCCTCGGTTCCGCACATCTACGCCGCGGGCGACGTCACCGGCCAGATGCTCCTGTCGTCGGTGGCCAACCAGCAGGGACGGAACCTGGCCCGGCATGTCACGGGCCATCCCGGCCAGTCCATCGACTACTCGCACGTGGCGCAGGCCATCTTCACAGAGCCGGAGATCGCTTCCGTCGGTCTGGAGGAAGCCGACGCCGCGGCGGCGGGCCGCAAGGTTCGTATCACCAAGGTACCTTTCACCGCCAACCCCCGCAGCCTCATCCACGGGAGCACGGGAGGCTTCGCCAAGGTGGTGTCCGATCCGGCCACCAGGGTGGTCCTGGGCGGAACCATCGTCGGCCACCGGGCATCGGAGCTGATCGGGATCCTGGCCCTGGCCACCAGGGGGAGGATCAAGGTCCAGACCCTTCGGGAGACGCTCATGGTGCATCCCACCCTGTCGGAATCGATCTCCGACGCCGGCGACTAGCAGTTAGTAGCAGGACTGATGTCGCCGTCCTGCGGGCCCCCGCCCGGTTGGTAAAGGATCACGTCAGGCCCGTCCGTACACGGGTACGACCGCTCCTGACATGACACCCGACTCACCGGTCAGGATGAACTCCGCCACCGCGGCGATCTCGTCAGGAGTGGGCCACTTGACGTACTCCGCGAAGGGCAGCGCGCGGCGGGTGGCGGGCGTGTCTATCACCGACGGCAGGATCACGTTGACGGTGACTTCTGAGTCCTCCAACTCCGCCGCCGCAGTCTTCGCCAGAGCGACCACCCCCGCCTTGGCTATGTTGAAGGCCGCCTGACCTGGTGGGTTGTCCACCACCGCCCGGCTCCCGACCAGCAGGATGCGGCCCCCGCCGGCCGCGAGGTGAGGGACGGCGGCCCGCACCGTGTAGAAGGCCGACCGCAGGTTGAGATCGATCATCCAGTCGAACCGTACATCGTCGGTGTCCTTCACATCCCGCCCCGCTGCCCAGCCTCCCACCAGAGAGGCCACCGCGTCGATACGCCCGAACCGGGCTGCCACCCTGGCCATGAAGTCCTCGACCTCCCCGGACTCCGTGGCGTTGACACGGCGGAGGACCAGCTGATCCTCGTCGAAAGGGAACCGTTCCTCGAACTCGTCCGTGTCGATGGGTCTGAGATAGGTGGCGCCGATGCGGTAGCCCCGGCGGATCAGCCGCCCGGTGAGGGCGGCGCCGAGCCCGCTGGTGGCGCCGACTATGACTGCTACAGGACCACTCATATTGAGCTCAGGATATAACGATCCGCTCGGGGGCGGGACCATTCCCCGATCTGTCCACGATCCACAGATCGGCTACGTTGGTACCCGTTCTCCCGGTCCGGAGCAGCCCCCCTGCCGCCTCCAGATACGGATAGGAGTCACAGGCGGCCAGGTGTCGGTGCGCGGGCGCCGGATCGGTGACCGTGGCGCCGTCGACGCAGCCACCGGCCGCATCGGTGGGACCGTCCACGCCGTCGGTGCCGAAGGCGAGAAACCGGTGACGGCTCCCGGCGATCTCGATGCCTGCGGCGAGGGCGGCATGCTGGTTGCGACCGCCCCTGCCGGACCCGCACACCTCGACTGTGGTTTCTCCGGCCAGGACCCGAACCGTGCCCTCCGGAGTGGCGGCCAGCTCCCTCAGGACGGTGTCCTCGGTGTCCCCGGCCAGCGGCCCGGGGACCGGCGACACGTCCAGGCCGGCCGAGGACAGGAACCGGACAGCCGCCCGCCCCGCGGTCATCCCGTCAGCCAGGATCAGGGCGAGATCGTCGCCCGGCACGCCCCGGGTATCGGAGCCCTCGACCCCGGCCGTGACCATGTGCCGGACCCGCTCCGCCGCGCCACCCCGGATCGCGTACAGGTCGAGTATCTCGCTCACCGGGGCCGAGTTCCGGGGTGCGGTCACGGTGGGGCCGGAGGCCACCACCGCCGGGTCGTCGCCCACGTCCGAGACCACCAGCGTGACCACCGGGCTCCGGCATCGCGCGGCCAACCGGCCGGCCTTCACTCGCGACACCGACTGTCGGACCTGGTTGATCGTCTCGATGGGCGCGCCGGAGCGGATCAGCTGGTCGTTCAGGTCCTGGATGTCGTCGAGGCAGAGGCCCTCGGCCGGCGCCTCCAGCAGGGCAGATCCGCCCCCGGACACGAGAGCCAGCAGGAACTCGTCCGGCCCCACGCCCTGTGCCAGGTCGATGGCGCGCTCGGCCGCTATGACGCTTCCTCCATCGGGCACCGGATGGCCTCCCACCAGCACTTCCGCCCAACCAGGCGCCTCCTCGGCCTGGTCGGTCACCACCAGGCCTCGCGACACCAGGGGTCCCAGGGTGTCCGCCGCGCCCCGGCTCATACCGGTGGCCGCCTTGCCGACCGCCAGCACCACCACCCGCCGCGCCGCGACGAAATGGCCACCAGCGTGAACCCCACCCTCCGCGGTGGCGAGCGCGGCGCGCACCAGCCGGCGGGGATCCACCTCCTCCAATGCAGCATCCACCGCGCCGAGCAGGCGGCCCGTGGCCCGAGGGCGGATGGCCCGGAGATCACCGAGCCGCTCGCCGGCCAGTCCCATCAGGGTGTGATCCGCTTGAACGCCTCGGCTCGGGGAAGGCCGGCCTCGTCACCGGCGGTCCGGGCGCGGTCGTCGATCTCGAGGCGGAACGCTTCGGTTGCCTCCTCCGAGTGCCCGGCGCCGTCCATCGTGGTGGTGGCCTGGCTGGAGTGCGACAGCAGGGCGGCCACCTTGTGCTCTACGAAACCGGTCACGTCCTCGTGGTGATCCGGTTCGTCCGCCGCCCACAGCAGCATGGCCCCTGGACGGTGATGGGCCAGGCCACCCGCCAACTGCTCCGGAAAGAAGAGGTGGTCCCGGGCGGCCACCACCCCGTCAATGGCTGCCCAGCCGGTCGCCCGGTGGTCGGGATGCAGCATGTAGCGGCGCCACGGATCGTGGGTAAGGACCACGTCGGGTCGCAGCCTGCGGATCCACAGGCACACCTCGGCGCGCAGTTCCATGGTGTAAACCAACTCGCCGTCGAGGTGGGAAAGGTTGAGGGCGCTGTCCACTCCGAGGGCCTCGGCGGCGCGGGTCTGCTCGTTCATCCTCATGAGTACCAGGTCGGACGGGCTGAGCGAAGGGTCCCACGATCCCTTGGATCCGTCCGTCAGCACGAGGATGGTCGCCTCCGTCCCTGCGGCGGCCCACTTGGCCAGGGTCCCTCCGGCCCCGAACTCGGCATCGTCGGGATGTGCGCCGATGGCCAGCGCTCGCCTCGGGACCGGTAGGTCGGATGTCATGCGCTGGTCGGGAGAGCGGTAATCGACCATGGCCCGAGCCTAGGCCATGTGCCAGGGAGCCCGCCTCCACGGTGGGTTCCGCGGTCTACCGGTCGGCTCGGCGGAAAGAAACCGGCGATTACCGGTGGGATGAGCGCTCGGCCCGATAAGGTGGGGCCAGCGACCGCAGGAGGTGAGGTTCGGTGTATCCATCCGCGTTCGACTACTCGGCGCCCGGCAGTCTTGAGGAGGCCCTGGCCACCCTGGCTGAGTTGGGTGACGAGGGCCGGGTTCTCGCCGGCGGCCAGAGCCTCATCCCCATGATGAAGCTCCGGCTGGCGGCGCCGGGCCACCTCGTGGACATCAACCGCGTCAGCGAGCTGGCACACATAAGCGAGTCCAACGGCCACCTGGCGGTGGGGGCGCTGGCCCGTCACGCCGACGTGGCCTCATCGGAGACGGTGAGCCGCTACAACCACACGGTGGCCTCCGCGGCGCCTTGGGTGTCCGATCCGCTGGTGCGGAACCGGGGAACCCTGTGCGGCTCGGTGGCCCACTGCGACCCCGAGGGCGACTGGAACTCGGTGATGCTGGCGGTGGGCGCTTCGGTGGTGGCCCGCTCGTCGTCGGGGGAGCGGGTGATCCCGATCACCGAATTCGTGGTCGACTTTTTCACCAACTCGCTCAATCCCGGAGAGATGGTCACGGAAGTGCGGATCCCGGCGTACCAGGGTCCGGCCGGGGGCGCGTACCTCAAGCTGGAGCGCAAGGTCGGCGACTACGCCACCGTGGGAGTGGCCACCCATCTCGTGCTCGACGGTTCGGGGAACGTGGCGGAGGCGGGCCTGGGCCTGACCGCCGTGTACGGCCACAATCTGAAGGTCACGGAGGCGGAGGAGATGATGGCCGGGCAGACCCCCGGACCGGAAATGTTCGCCGAGGCGGCGGCCATCGCGGCCCGCGCCTGCGATCCCGATGACAACGTCCGGGGTCCGGCCGAGTACAAGCGGGCCGTCGTAGCCGAGTACACCAGGCGCGGGTTCGCCCAGGCACTGGCCCAGGCAAGAGGGGAGGGCTGATGCAGATCACCGTCAACATAAACGGCGCCAGCGAGACCCGGGACGTCGAGCCCAGGCGCCTGCTGGTCGACTTCATCCGCTCGGACGCCGGTCTCACCGGGACCCACATCGGCTGCGACACCTCCTCCTGCGGTGCTTGCACCGTCCTCCTGGACGGCCGGCCGGTCAAGTCCTGCACGGTGCTGGCGGTCCAGGCCGACGGCAGCGAGGTGAAGACTGTCGAGGGTCTGGCCGAGGGTGGGGAACTCCATCCGGTCCAGGCAGCCTTCAAGGAGCACCACGGCCTGCAGTGCGGCTTCTGCACACCGGGGATGATGCTGGTGGGAAGCGCCCTGCTCGACGAGAATCCGGATCCGACCGACGAGGAGGTCCGCTGGGCCATATCCGGCAACATCTGCCGCTGCACCGGCTACATGAACATCGTGACTGCCATCCAGGCCGCAGGCGGAGAGGGGAGCTGACATGACCACGGTTCACGAACCACGCACCAGCCCCGAGGTGGGCGGTATCGGGCACTCCGTCCGCCGCAAGGAGGACGACCGGTTCATCCGGGGCGCCGGCAACTATCTCGATGACCTGAACCTTCCGGGGATGCTCCATATGGCCATCCTCCGTTCTCCCGTGGCCCATGCCAGGATCAACTCGATCGACTCGTCCGCGGCGATGGAGATCGAAGGGGTGCTGGCCGTGGTCACCGGTGAGGCCCTGGCGGCCCACGGCCTGGCCTGGATGCCGACCCTCTCGGGCGACACCCAGGCGGTGCTGGCCACCGACAAGGTCCGGTTCCAGGGCCAGGAGGTGGCGGTGGTGATCGCCACCGATCCCTACATCGCCCATGACGCGCTGTCCCACATCGACGTGGACTACGAGGAGTTGGAGGCCATAACCAGTCCCCAGCAATCCCTCGCCACCAGCACGCTCATCCGGGACGAGAAGGAGGGCCAGACCGACAACGTCGCCTATACGTGGGAGGCCGGCGACCAGGACTCGACCGATGCCGCCTTCGCGGCTGCGGCCAAGGTGGTCAGCCTGGACACCCACTACCCGCGCTCGCATCCGGCACCGCTGGAGACGTGCGGGGTGGTGGCGGATGTCAACTCCATCACCGGCCAGGCCACCATCTACATGACGAGCCAGGCGCCCCATGCCATCAGGACGGTCTTCGCCCTGGTGGCCGGGCTTCCGGAGGAGAAGATCCGCATCGTCACCCAGGACATCGGGGGCGGTTTCGGCAACAAGGTGCCCGTGTATCCGGGCTACGTGGTGGCCACGGCCGCATCGCTTCTGATCGGCAAGCCGGTCAAGTGGATCGAGAGTCGCACCGAGAACCTGATCTCGACCGGGTTCGCCCGCGACTTCCACATGCATGCCGAACTGGCCCTGGACGGGAACAACCGGATCACCGCCATGCGGGCCGGCATCCTGTCCGACCAGGGCGCCTTCTTCTCGGACGCCCAGCCCACCCAGTTCCGTGCCGGCCTGTTCCACATCTGCACCGGGAGCTACGACTTCCCGGCTGCGCATGTGACCGCCAAGGGCGCCTACACCAACAAGGCGCCCGGCGGCGTGGCCTACCGGTGCTCGTTCCGGGTTACCGAGGCCTCCTACCTGATCGAGCGGTTGGTGGACAACGCCGCCCACGAGGTGGGAGTGGACCCGGCCGACTTCCGGGCGCTCAACTTCATCAGGGAGGACCAGTTCCCCTACCTGTCGCCGACCGGTTTCGTCTACGACTCCGGTAACTACCACGGGGCCATGGACAAGGCCAAGGAGATGATCGGCTACGACGGATGGCGGGCTCGCCAGGCCGAGCAGAATGCCGACCCGGACGCCACCAAGCTGATCGGCATCGGCGTGGCCTCCTTCACAGAGGTGGTGGGAGCCGGTCCGTCGCGCCAGTACGACATCCTGGGTCTGAAGATGTTCGACTCCGCCGAGTTGCGGATCCATCCGACCGGCAAGGCCATCCTGAAGCTGGGTGTCCAGACGCAGGGGCAGGGTCACGAGACCACCTTCGCCCAGATCGTGGCGGAGGAACTCGGCATCCCCTACTCGGACATCAAGGTGATGTACGGCGACACCGACAACACACCCTACGGCCTCGGCACCTACGCCTCCCGTTCCACCCCGGTGGGTGGGGCGGCCACAGCGGTGGTGTCCAGGAAGATCCGGGCCAAGGCACAGAAGCTGGCCGCTCACCTTCTGGAGGCCGCCGAGGAGGACCTGGACTGGGAGCCCGGGAAGTTCACCGTGAAGGGAACCGACCAGAGCGTCACCATCCAGGAGGTCGCCTTCGCTGCCTACACCAACCATCCGGTCGGTATGGAGGCGGGCCTCGAAGGCGTCACCTACTACGACCCGCCCAACATGACCTACCCGTTCGGGACCTACATCGTGGTGGTGGAGGTCGACACCGGTGACGGCACCTGGAAGGTGCTCGAGATGGTGGCGGTCGACGACTGCGGCGTGCGGATCAACCCGATGATCGTGGACGGGCAGATCGCGGGCGGCCTCACCGAGGGCTTCGCCAAGGCGAACATGCAGTGGATCACCTTCGACGATGACGGCAACTGCATCGGTTCGAACTTCATGGATTACCTCGTCCCAACCGCGTGGGAGACCCCCCGCTACCAACTGGGCGAGACGGTGACTCCCTCCCCGCACCACCCGATCGGGGCGAAGGGCGTGGGTGAATCGGCCACGGTCGGATCTCCCGCCGCATTCACCAACGCGGTCATAGACGCGCTCTGGTCGAGAGGGGTGTCGAACATCGACATGCCCGTGCTCCCGCACCGGGTGTGGGGCGCGCTCAACGGAGTGGAGGTCAATCCCTAGGCGTGCGATGAGCATCCTGCGGCAGGCGGCCCGGCTCCATGAGGAGGGGCGGGCGTTCGCCCTGGCAACGGTCACGTGGTCGCGGGGGCCGTCGTCCGGCAAGGGCGGTTCCAAGGCGATAATCCACCCGGACGGCCGGGTGGAAGGCTGGCTGGGAGGCGCCTGCGCAGCCCCGACCGTGGTTCGCCACGCCTTGGAGGCGCTCGGGGATGGCGAGGCGCGGGTGCTGATGCTGGGGGAAGGCGACCGCCGGCCTGGCGTGACGCACGTGGCGATGGCCTGCGACAGCGAGGGATCGATGGAGGTGTTCGTGGAACCGGTCCTCCCCTCTCCTCACCTGATCGTTGTCGGCTCCTCTCCGATGACCGGGACCCTGCGGCGGATAGCCGAGGTGGTCGGGTGGCGGGCCGAGGTCGTCACCGACGTAGGGGACATCGGCCGGGCCGGCGAACGATCCTATGTAGTGGTCGCCACCCAGGGCCACTTCGACGAGCCGGCCCTGGAAGCCGCTCTCGCCACCCCTGCCGCCTACGTGGGCCTCGTGGCCTCGGAGAAGAGGGCCTCTTCGGTGCTCGCCTGGCTCCGGGAGCGGGGAGCGGGAGCGGGCGCCCTCTCAAGAGTGCATGCTCCGGCCGGCGTCGATCTGGGGTCGACCGCCCACGAGGAGATAGCTGTGTCGATCATGGCCGAGCTGGTCGCCTTCAAGGCGGCCGGAGCCGGTGCCCAGGTGGTGCAGGTGGTCATACCGCCTCAAGCGGTCGATCCGGTGTGCGGGATGCTGGTGGACGTGGCGACGGCCGGCTTCGTCAGCCGCCATGCCGGAGAAGAGGTCTACTTCTGCGCCGCCGGTTGCCGCCGCGCCTACGAGTCCGATCCCTCCGCATATCCCGAGCAGTGCTGATGCCGATGTATCCTCTTCCTGTGGGGCGAACGCTTCGCACCGAGTGACAGCTAACCGGCGAGCCGGGGAAGGGGGAATCCGGTGAAGATACGCCAGGTGATCGTTGCCGGTCTAGGACTGCTCGTTCTGGTGGGGATGGCGGCATGCCAGGGAGAGACGCCCTCCGGGGTGGGCCAGGAGGCGGTTGCTTCGATGTCGGGCACCGACGGCGCCGCTCTAGGTACTGTCGTGCTTACGGAAGGACCCAATGGTGTCTTGATCTCGGCTGACGTGACAGGGCTTTCCCCCGGAGCGCACGGATTCCACATCCATGGTGTGGGCGCTTGCACGCCCGATTTCTCCGCGGCGGGCGGGCACTTTGCTCCCGGTGGGGAAGGTCATGGCTTTCAGCACGAGGACGGGTCCCACGCCGGAGACCTGCCGAACCTCTACGCGGGTGCGGATGGAGTTGCCCGGGCCGACGTCTTCACGGACAAGATCACATTGGCGGCCGATGCCGACACGTCGATCTTCGATGCGGACGGTTCCGCCATCATCATCCATGCCAAACCCGACAGCTACGGTCCCGACCCTGGCGCCGGCGACCGCGTCGCCTGCGGCATCATCCGGCGCACATAGTCCGCCGGCCCCGACGCCGGGCGGTCAGTCGTAATCGAAGACCTCTCCGGCCAGCACTTGTTCCAGGGATGCCTGCGGGTAATGGCCGTCGGGCCAGTCGGCCAGCTGGATGAGGGTGCCGTGGGCGCTCGATGGATGGATGAAGCACTCGCTCCAGCCGCCCGGATTGGTATGCAAGCCGACCACGTCCATCCCGGCTTCCTCCGCTCTCCGGGCTGCCTCGGCCACCGAAGACACCTTGAAGGTGAGATGGTGCATCCCCTCCCCTCGCGATCGCAGGAAGCGCCATAGGAAGCAGTCATCGGTCACGGGCGCCAACACCTCGATCTTCGTGCCGCCCGGCAGCCGGTACTGGATCCACCGGAATCCCCGCCGCTGGTTGTCCGCCCCCGTGAGGAAGGTACCGCCGAGCAACTCCAGCGACTCGGCCGCCGCGGCCGCGTCACGGACCCCGATGGCAACGTGGTCGAAGTACTCGATCAGGTCGCTGAGCGGTTCGAGGTTGTCGGGATGATCGGGCATGGTCGCGGCCTCCGGTATGGCGCGAGAATCCGGCGCCCGCGTGGGGTGAGGACTGGTGTCTCAGTCGGTGGGTGAGGTGGCATGCCGCGCCCGGGCCCCGGGGCCGGGTAGTTTAAGGCGGGGGGACCTTCGGGGGGGCCGATGT
>JAPPHZ010000018.1:113342-134895 GCA_028820935.1 bacterium
CCATGTGGTTCATTTTCCGCTTTCGGGGCGGGGTGGTGTGCTGGGTGGGGGTTTTTTGGGGGTTGGGGCGCGCCCTCGTTTGGGGGGGTTTTGGGGGCCGCCCCCCGGGGGGGGCCCCGGATCTCTCAGTCGATGGGTCAGGTCGCATGCCGCGACCGGACCCCGAGTCCGTCTAGTTACAGGCGGGGAGACCTTCGGTCGGACCGATGTGCCGCTCGTAGACCTCGTCGAGCGTGCCCCTCGAGATGTAGTAGGCCAGCCAGCCGTTCAGGTATTCGAGCCACACGACCTCACCGCGGGGAAGAGCCCATGCCCCGTATTCCTCGGCGACGAACGGCGCGTTTGGATTCAGCACGCTGGTGCTCGGGTTTTCCGCTACGAACGGGAGGGCGAGGTACTCCTCGATGACGATGGCGTCAGCCCTGCCAGAGGCGACTTCGAGCAACGCGGGCGCCTGATCGAGCTCCACGAGTTCCGCATTCGGGAACCGGGTCTCGGTGAGGCTGGCCGCGGTGGAACCGATCAGGGCGGTCATGGTCACGCCGCTGCTGTTCAACTCGCTCATGTCGTTGATTCCCGAGTCGTTGTTCACCACGACCACCTGGCGGTAAGGAACGTATGGGCATGTGAACCAGAGCTGCTCGAGACGAGCCGGACGACCGACGAGACCCACCGACACCATGTCGAACTGGTTGGCGATCAGGCCCGGGATCATCGCGTCGAACTCGAGGTTGGAAATCTCGAGCGTCACTCCGAGGTCCTCGGCGAGCATGTTCATCAGGTCCACGTCGTATCCGGCGGGGTTCCCTGCGTCATCGATGTACATCTGCGGCGGGAACTGGAGGACCATACCGACGTGGAGGGTCCCACGGTCCTTGATCTGGTCGAGGAGGTTGCCATCCACCGCGGCCTGTGCCGCAGCCGTCGGTCCGCCATCGCCGCCCTCGTCCTCGCTCGCGCAGGCGCCTGCGAGCATTACTAGTGCGAGTAACGGGATTAGCCACTTGATGCGGCTCTTCATACTGTGTCTCCTTCTTGGGACTTGATGTGCTTCCAATTCGAGTGACCGGCCAACCGTGAGACAAGCCACGATCATCCATCCATCTGCGAGTGGTGATGTCCGAGTTGTGAGTCGAACGAGCCATCCTACAATGCCGGAGCAGTCCCGGACGATTTGGACTCACGTTCAGATGCGACAGCCTCCTGGATCATCCTCAGACGTACCCCCCTGCGTCGGGCGAAGGGTGACCTCACTCTGGTGGTGAGGACGTCCACCAGGGCGAACCGCTTCTCGAGATACTTCACTCCGAAATACGCCGCGGTGGTGAGGATGAGGTAGAAGATAACCGCGCCGAGATACACCTCGAAGTAGCGGAATGTCCTGTTGGCCATCACGCTGCTCACCCGGAAAAGCTCGGGTACACCGATTATGAAGACCAGGGACGAGTCCTTGATCATGCCGATGAACATGTTGCCCGTGGGCGGGATGACGATGCGGATGGCCTGCGGCAGCACCACCCGGAAGAAGGTCTGGGGACGACTCATGCCCACCGACAGGGCCGCTTGGGTCTGCCCGTCGGAGACCGCCTGGATGCCGCCGCGGAAGATCTCGCCGAGCCAGGCGGAGTATTGAAGGGTGAGAACGAGGATCCCGGCCTGTATGGCGGAGATCCTGACATCAAACTGGATCGCTATCCCGTAGTACACGAAGACGACGAACACCAGCAGAGGGATAGCCCGGAAGATGTTGATGTAGGCGGCCATGATCGGGGCGACAATCCGATTCTTCGACATGCGCAGGAGAGCAACCCCCAGGCCCAATACGGTCGCCAGCGCGAAAGCCACGATGGCGATGAATACGGTGAGCCTTACTCCGCCCAGGAAGACGTCCCGGTTCTCCCAGATGAACTCAGGCCTGAATCGGGCCTGGGCGAGCACCGGGATCACCAGGAAGGAGTTCATAGGATTGCCTGCAGGAACGCCCGGGTTCGGGGCTCCCGGGCGTGGTCGTACAACTCCCGCCCCCCGGTCTCCACCACCAGGCCCTCGTCCATGAATATGTTCAGGTCGCCGGCTTCCCTGGCGAACCCCATCTCGTGGGTGACCACCACCATCGTCATACCCGACTCAGCCAAGTCACGCATGACGGTCAGTACCTCGCCGACCAACTCCGGGTCGAGCGCCGAGGTGGGCTCGTCGAACAGCATCACCTTGGGTTCCATGACCAGGGAGCGGGCGATCGCCACCCGCTGCTGCTGCCCGCCCGACAGCTGCGACGGGAAGGCGCCCAGCTTGTCGAGCAGGCCCACCCGGTCGAGGTAGGTGGCGGCCTTGTGCTCGGCCTTGTCGCGCTTCATCCCCCGCACCCTCCGGAGGGCCAGGGCCACGTTGTCGAGCGCGGTGACGTGGGGGAACAGGTTGAATTGCTGGAAGACCATTCCGATCTGCTGGCGGAGGAGCCGGGCCTTGCCGCGGGGTAGGTCCTCGCCTTCGATGCCGGGGCCGTATTCCTTGCCGTCGAACCAGACCGAACCGAAGTCCGGGGTCTCCAGGAGGTTGGTGGTTCTGAGCAGCGTTGACTTGCCGGATCCGGAGGGCCCGAAGATGACCACGTGCTGGCCCTGTCCCACCGTCAGGTCGATGCCCCGCAGGACATGGTTGGCATCGAACGACTTGTGGATGTTGCGCAGCCGGACGACCGGCTGGGCGTCCCCGGTCTGGCTCATCCCCGCTACGTGTCCATCGGGGTCCCGCGAACCTCCGCGTGGTGTCCGTGGCGGTTCAGCAGGTTCACGAGAGCGTCCTCGGCGAACCTGAGCCCGTCGTGCATGCCGAGCCGGTAGGCGCTCCGGCCCTTGGCGTCGTTGTAGTCCAGTTCCTGTCGGACCCGCTCGATGAGATGGAGGATCCCCTGTTCCGGGCTCTCCCCGGGTTCGGAGACACGGGCCCTCTGGTCGGCTTGCAGCGAGTTACCGGGTGGATGTGACATGTGCCTTGGATCTCGGAGCTACTCAGGCCACGCCGACGGTGGCGGCGCGATACGCCTCGGTGACAGCGTCCAGTCCTTCGGGGTCGAAGCCCGTGACCGTCCGGTCCTCGTAGATCAGGTAGGGCACGACTAGGTCTCCGGTCAGAGCCAGTAGTTCCTGGCGAGCCTTGTCGCTCTGGCGGATGTTGCGGTCGTCGAACTCGACAGAGTTTGCCTCCAGGTAGTCCCGGACCCGGCAGCACTCCTGTCAGGTCGGGGTTCGTGCGTCGGTGTTGAGGGTGTAGAGGATGGGGTGTTCCATGAGGGTCACTATAGAACAGCAACCTCGCCGCCGCCCGGCCGAGCGTCATCGGGTCGGCCTGTAGGATGCCCACCGTGCATCTCGGGGAGGAACGGGTATGGCCGTAGCTCTGGTTACCGGCGCCGGGTCGGGGATAGGCGCCGCCGCCGCCCGATGTCTGGCGCGCCGCGGTGATCGGGTGGCGTGTGTGGACGTGGACGGGGACCGAGCTGCGGAGGTGGCGGGCGGCATCGAGGGATCGATCGCTCTGGCAGCGGACGTCACGGACGAGGCCCAGTGCGAGACGATGGTGGCCGCCACACTGGACCACTTCGGGGACCTGGACACGGCGGTAGCCTGCGCCGGGATCGAGATGGCCGGGGATTCCCTCGACTTTGACATCGACACCTTCCGCAGGGTGGTGGATGTCAACCTCACCGGCAGCTTCCTGACCGCCCGTGAATCGGCCCGCGCCATGACGGCGCACGGACACGGCGGGGCCATAGTCCTGATCGGCTCGATCAACTCCAAGGTGGTCCTTCCCGGCACCGCCGCCTACGCCTCCTCGAAGGGGGGAGTGCTGCTTCTCGGCCAAGCGCTGGCTGTGGACTTCGCCCGTCGCGGGATCAGGGTCAACACGGTGGGTCCGGGCGTGACCGACACGCCGATGAGTGCTGACAGCCTCGCTAACCCGGAGCGACGCGCCAGGCTCATGTCTCGCACGCCATTGGACCGTCCGGCCCACCCGGACGAGATCGCCGAAGTGGTGGCCTTCCTGACGTCCGGCGCGTCCAGCTTCATGACGGGTGCCTTCGTGCCGGTCGACGGGGGCTGGCTGGCCTTGTAGACGCCGGTTGCCTGTCACCACTGGCCATTGGCCGGCTAACCGATCGCTACGTCCACCACCAGGCGCTTTCCGAGGGTTCCCGAGGCGGCGATCTCCGCCAGCGCGGCCGGTACCTGCTCCAGGGTGATGGTCTCTCCCGTAAGGGCGGTGAGGTCGAGGTTGCCGGTGGCATGCAAGCGGTTTCCGATCACGAAGTCCTGCCGGGTGAATCCGAAGGTGGTGACCAGCGACACCTCCCTCGACAGGAAGTCGCGGAGGAAGCTGTCGAACGTGATCGATGTCCTGCCTTCACAGATGCCCATCAGCAGGACGGTCCCGCCCCGGCGCACCGCTCGCAGCCCCAGGTCCACGCTGTCTATGTGGCCGGCCGCCTCGAACACGATGTCGGCACCGGCCGGGGAGCCGAGGGCCTGGCTGACCTGGTGTGCCGCCTCCTCGGGCTCGACACCGGACACGTTCACCACTCCGTCGGCCCATGGCGCCGCCGCGTCGAGGCGGTCGTCAGATATGTCGACCGCCACCACCGTGGTGGCCCCCATCGCCCGCGCTACCTGGCAGATGGTGAGGCCGATGCTGCCCACTCCGGTTACCACCACCCGATGGCCTCCCCGGACACCGGCTCGCCGGGCGGCATGGACCGAAGCCGGCAGGGCCGATCCCAGCATGACGGCCTCCTCCACGGGAGTCCCGGGCTTGATGGGGAACATGTGGGACTCCGGAACCGCTACGTAGTCCGCGAAGCCGCCATCGATGTTGATTCCTAGGTGACGCATCCACGGGCAGATCATGTCGTCGCCGGTGATGCACCACTCGCAAACGCTGCAGCCCACCACGGCGTCCACCACCACCATGGACCCCTCCCGGGGAGCGGCGTCTGATGTGACCTGTGCGACCTCGCCCACTATCTCGTGGCCGAGAATCCTCGGATACCCATCCGTCGGAAGCATGCCGGACAGCATCTGCGCCTGGAACAGCCCGGCGGCGGAGGCGATGCTACGTACCAGTCCCCAACCCGGCGGTGGCTGCGGGATCGAAGTCTCCTCCAACTCGAGCCGTCCACCCTCGTACATTCCGAGAGCGCGCATCGGTCGATCCCTGGACGTGGCGGTAGGGGGTGTTCAGTCGATGACGCCGGCGGTGTCAAGCTCCCAGATCAGCTCGCTGAACTGGTAACCGCCCGGCACCCAGCGCTTCCTCGAGTACCGGATGTTGGGGTTGTAGGCGAGGGCGATGTGCTCGTCGAGGTCGCAGAAGTTCGAGGAGAACTCCACGTCCGGAGCGTTGTCACGCAGGTAGTCCCCGATGGGGCAGTTGAGGCGCAACACGTATTTGGTCATGTTGCCCTCGTCGTCGTAGTAGCGCTCGGTGTCCAGCTTCGGCGACCACTGGAAGTAGCCCCAGAACTCCTTGAAGAAGTTGTTCAGGTTGAGCCGCTCGCCCTTCCCGCGGGTCTTGGCGGCCATCTCGGCGCCCATCTGGTCGCCCTGGCGCTTGCGGGCCCGGGCCACGGCCGCCCGGCCCTCGTCGTGGCCGAGCTCGACCTCCATAGCGTCGGCGAGTACCGAGAAGATCTTGGTCTTGGCGTGGAACTCGGCCTCGTTGGCATCCCATCCCTGCTGGATGGGGTCGTCGGCCGAGACCTCGCGGTAGCGCTCCATGTAGCGCAACTCGCCCTCGAGGTCGGACTTGAGCTTGGTCTTGGCGAGCCGGTCGCCCGGTGCGTCATCGATGGCGTCGGCCAGTTCCTTCAGTTCGGGCTGGGCGATGTCGACCCGTGCGTACTCGCTCATATCCGTGTTTACCTCCATTTCAGACGGTCATTCCGGGGTTCCGTTGACCACAGCCTACCGCCGGGACCGGACCGCCCGGCCGAGGGCTGCGCCGGCGGATGGTCTACTGCCAGTCGGCGCCGGTCTGGAACAGCTCGAGGATCAGGCCCCCCACCTCACGGGTGTCGAAGTAGGCGAACTTGCCGCCGTCCTCCAGGATTGCCGAGGAGATCACCTCGTAGCCCAGGGCGGTCAGGGCTTCCACATCGCGGTCCAGGTCATCGGTATGGGCACACAGGTGGACCACTCCCTCACCGCGGGTCTTCAGGAACTCCATCTGGATGCCATCGCCCGACACCGGTTGCAGCAGTTCGAACTCGACGTTGCCCATCTGGGTGATCAGGCCCTTGACCTCCACATCGGGACAGTCTTTGCCGTAGATCTTGCGCTCCAGGGCGTGGGCGGACGGACCTTCCACGAAGGGCCCGACTCCGAGCCGCTCGTAGAAGGCGGCGGCCTTCTCGATGTCCCGGACCACCACGCCCACCTGATATGTCCTCGACCAGAGGTCCTCTCGGAGTGCTGGCTTGTCCGTCACCGATCTCTCCTAACCTTGTCGCGATGCAACCCCGTTCTGGGATGGGGGTGCAGTCCAACCGGACCGAGCGAGAGGATAACAGTATGACCCTGGCCGTCGACCCGACTGATCGAGGCGCCATCGTCGACCTGCTGTACGCCTATGCGTGGCATTTCGACCAGAACGAGCCGGAGAAACTGGCCGCGTTGTTCACCTCCGATTCGGTAATCGACTACGGGCCGGAGTTCGAGAACATCATCGGACGCGATGCCATCGTGGCGGCCATCCAGCCGGGGCTGAGCAACCTCTTCTCCTCCTCGGCCCATCACATCACCAACCCCCGGGTCTGGGCCGACGGTGGTGACGAGGCGACAGGCACTTTCTACATCTATGCCTGGCACACGTACCACGACAGGGGTGGCGATGGGGAAATGTGGGGCCAGTACCACTGCAGGTTCCGGCGTACCGAGGAGGGTTGGAGGATCTCCGAGCTCACGCTCAAGGTGATGGGGATGAAGAACTTCCACCGGGACAAGATGCATACCATCGGGCGACGTCCCTGACCATGGCCACGGTCCTGCTGGTCGGGGTGGGGGACCTGGGCGGCTGGGCGCTCGAGTTCCTGGCCCGCAGCCCGGGGGTCGACCGGATCGTCACCACCAAGCGGAGCCCGTGGGGCGCCGCCTCAAGAGTCGATCTAGCCATGCTTGGGTCGGTCTTCCAAGGCCACCACAAGCGCTTCGACCACCACCAGGCGGATCTGGCCGACGAGGAGGATGTGGCGCGGCTGCTCGCGGATGTAAGGCCGGACGTCATCATCCACTCGGCCACGGTCCAGTCGCCCCGGGTGTTCATGAAGGCGGACATCGACGATGGGCTCCGGGCGACCATCCGGGCGGCCACCTTCAGCCTGTGGCTTCCCTGGCACCTGCTGCCCGCCAGCCGCCTGGTCCGGGCGGTGGATCGGGCCGGGATCGAGACGAGCATCGTGAACACCTGCTTCCCCGATGTGGTCAACCAGGCGCTCTGGAATCACTTCGGGCATGGCCCGATCGCCGGTGCCGGCAACGTGGAGGTCAGCGCCGCCACCGTGCTCCGATACGCCATGGAGGCCACCGGCCTGCCCGCCGCGGCTATCGACGTGTCGCTGGTGGGGTCGCACGCCCTCATGGCCTACGGCGCGGCGCGGGTCCCCCATCACTTCCGGATCGAGGTCGAGGGAAGGGATGTGACCGCCCGGTACGACCTGGCCTCCATCCTGTCGTCCTGGCCGTCGAGGATCGACTGGGGGCGGACCGGCTGGTTCTCGCTCTTCGGCGCCTCGGCGGTGAAGAACGCCCTGGCACTGGTCGGTTCGGAACCGGTTCGCACCCACGTCTCGGGTGCGATGGGCCTGCCGGGTGGATACCCGGCCGTCGTCTCAGCCGGCCGGGTGGATCTCGACCTGCCGGCTCCGCTTACCCAAGACGAGGCGGTGACGATCAACAACGAGGCGGCCCGGTTCGACGCCATAGAGCGCGTCGAGAGTGACGGGACTGTGGTTTACACTCGCGAGGCGCTTGGAGCCATGGAGAATCTGGGCTACCGATGCGAGGCGGTGGAGTTCGACGACCTGGCCGACCGGTGCCGGATACTCCAGGACCTGTACCGGCGCTTGGTAATGAGGAGCGAAGACCGTGCCTGAGTTCGTCCGCAAGCCCTTGGAGGGACTGTTCCCGCTGATACCTCTGAGCCTCCACGAGGATCAGGAGATCGACTTCGAAGGCGTTCGCAGGAGCATCGAGTTGGTGGCCGCCTCCGGCGCGCCGGGCTGCATCGTCTTCGGCTCCATGGGGCAGATGACCAGCGTTACGGAGAAGGAGTTCGACGCAGTCTGCGAGATGGCTGTGGCTAAGGGCCATGCCGCCGGCATCGCGGTGGTGGTCGGCAGCACCGCCTCCTACCAGCGGGAGGCGATCCGCCGGGCGCGGGTGGCCGAGCGGGCCGGCGCGGACGGTTCCATGCTGGCTGCGCCCTACGCCCTCCCGGTTACCTCCGAGTGGGCGCTCCGCTTCTTCACCGAGGTGGCCGGGTCACTGGACGGCGAGATGGCGCTCATGCTCTACAACTACTCGCCGCTCACCGGCATGAACCTCACCGCGCAGATGTGGGAGACGCTCCTCGACATCCCGAACATCAAGGCCATAAAGGAGTCCAACACCTTACTGCCCCACTTCGACGAGATCCTGATCACCATCGCCGACCGCATAAACGTGTTCGCCGGCAACGACCCGGCCTTCTTCCACGCCTCCACCCTCGGCGCCGCCGGAGCCACCGGTATCTTCAGCTGGGCCGCACTCCGGGCCGGCACCCGCTTCGTGGACGAGTGCCGCCGCGGTAACCATGACGATCCGTGGGTCAGGAGCGTCTTCGCCGCCCTCCAGCACTTCTCGGCGGCCATCCGGCGGCCCGACATGCCCTCGATGCTCAGCTACGAGCACGGCTATCTCAATGCCATCGCCGGCCTGGGCGGTGCCCGGACGGGTGTTCCCCGCAAGCCCTACGGGCCGCTCCCGGATGCCACCATGGTGGAACTGAAGGCCGCCGCTGCCGCGTTGCAGGATCTGGAGGCCGATCTATGACGTCTGACCGGCGCGGTCCCGGTGAGATCCTGGTGGTGTCGGGGAGGGAGGTCGATAGCCTGCTGTCCCCGGCCCGGTGCCTCGAGCGTTGCCTGGATACCTTCCGGTGGGTCGGAGAGGGCCAGGTCGAGCAGACCAATCCGGTCAACCTCTACATCCACGACCGGCTCGGGCCCGAGCCCCCGTACGGCCACGGCGTGGTACAAGCCTTCCCGGCGCTGATCCGGCCGCTGGGCCGAGCGGCCGTGAAGTGGTTGTCCAGCTTTCGAATGAATCCCAAGCGCGACCTGCCGGCCATCTCGGCCCTCGATCTGGTGACCGACACTGAGACGGGGATGCCGCTGGCCCTGGTAGACGGGACTTCGGTGACGAACGCCCGCACCGGTGGGCACTCCACGGTGGGGGCCATGTACCTGGCCAGGCCGGAGTCGAGCCGGTTGGCGATCATCGGCTGCGGGCACGAGGGCCGAACCCATGCTCTCACGCTCAACGAGGTGTTCCCCCTGGAGGAGGTGGTGGCCTTCGATATCCACGAGGAGCAGGCCAACCGGTTCGCCGGCGAGATCACAGCCAAGACCGGTGTACCCGTCACGGTGGCGCCGGATGTCGAGACAGCGGTCGCTGACGCAGACATCATCTGCGCAGTCACCACCGCTCCGCGTCCGGTGCTCATGGAGGAGTGGGTCCCCCCCGGGGCGCATGTGTGCGCGGCGACCGGGTTCCGTGATGTCGATCCCGGCTGTGCCACCTCCTTCGACAAGTGGGCGGTCGGCTGGTACGGGCGCGACCTGGCCTGGGTGGAGGGCGAGGAGGTGGGCCGGCTCGGGGGTCTCCGGCCCGGCGCTCTCTCCAGAGCCGACATATACGGAGACATAGCCACCGAGATCATGCCGGGGCACAAGCCGGGCCGCGAGGGTGACCGGGAGCGGACCATCATGACGCACATGGGGATGCCCGCGCTCGATGCGGCGGTGGCCTCGCTGGTGTATGACCTGGCTTTGGAGGCCGGCGCCGGCACCTGGATCGAGGTCTTCTAGATGGCCACAGAATCGGTGATCACCGAGCCTGTGATTCCCGGGCAGGGATCCCCGGTCGACATGGAGGCCCTGCGGGAGGCGGTCGAGTTCCTGCGCCCCGCCCTGCACGCCGACGGGGGTGACCTCATCCTGATGGACGTGGACAGCGAAGGGGTCGTGGCGGTCGAGCTCGTGGGCGCCTGCGGCACGTGCCCGCTCTCGGTGGTCACGATGACCGCCGGTATCGAGGCCCTGTTCAAGCAGAGGGTTCCCGGGGTGACCGGGGTGGTAGCCCGAACCCCGACCGTACAGCTACCCGGCTACGACTGAGCCCATCCCGCTACTACCGGGAGACGTTGTGCGGTCAGGTGTCCTGGTTGACCAGGATGCCCTCGATCCGAGCCACCCGCTCGGAGATCTCCTGGACCTTGTCGGCAAGTGCCTGGACCTTGTCGGCGAGCCGATCCCGCCGGTTGAGGATCACCACCGCGAGGGCGACGACCGTGGGACCCACCGCTCCGAATACCGCACTGAATTCTGCCCAGTCAATCACAGTCGCTCCCAACCGGTCTAGCACTAAGGCCGACACCTGTTACCGGTCCTCCCCCATTTCTAGCACGCGCCGTGTAGCCCACATGCTAACAGGAGAGATGGGACGCCGGCCCGCTGTCCGGGACTTGTGGCTGTCTCGGGCAGGACTACTGTCCGGTCGGGATGGTTGCGGCGCCGGGTTCCTCGGCAGGCTCAGGACGCCAGTCGGACCTCGGCATCGATCTGGACCTGGGCGCCCTTCCAGAGGAAGGCCACGCCGTAGCTGATACGAGCCGGATAGGGAACCGGGAAGCGCTCCCCGTAGATCCGGTTCATGGCGTCGAGGTCGTCTTCGTTGACGAACTGGACGTTGGTGTGGACCACGTCGGCCAGCGTCGCTCCCACCTCGGCCAGGATGTTCTCCAGATTGGTGATCGCCTGGTGGAACTCGGCCTCGAAGCCGCCCTCCACGAAGTCGCCGGTAACTGGATCTCGCCCGATCTGGCCGGTTATCCAGGCGGAGTTGCCATGGACACGGATGTGCGGGTATGGACCGCGCGGCTCGGGAGCGTCTTGGCTGGTCACAGCTTGTTCGGACACGGGCATTCCTCCTCGGGGTTGCGAATCTGGTGGCAGGCCGGCGGACCATGTCAGGGGGCGGATCGCCGGAGCAGGCTCAAACCGTCCTGCACCTGGTCGGGCGCCGTCCAGTCCGCCGAAGTCACGACCTCGGTGACCCCTTGCCTCGCCAGTTCGGCCAGTTGCTCGGCCAGCGGCGCCACCGGGCCGGGGGTCTGGACGGCCAGCCGGGTGGGGGCTTCCCGTCCCGCCGCGGCGGCCTCGGTCCGGATGGTCTCGATGCTGTTCCCGATCCGGACCGGGTCGAGTTCGTCCGTGTAGGAGAAGCCCAGCCAGCCGTCGCCTCGGCGAGCAGTACGGCGCAGCACGGGTGGCGAGTCCCCGCCCACCAGGATGGGCGGCTCCCGGAGCGGGGTGGGGTAGCAGCGGATACCTTCGGGGACCTCGTAGTGAGCGTAGCTGTGGGCTGTTGGGGTGCCGGTCCAGCAATCCCTCAGGATGTCGATCCAGTCGTCCATACGGGTTCCCCGGTTCCGGAACGGCGCGTCCAGGGCGGCGAATTCCTCCGCCAGCCATCCCACGCCGACTCCCAGCACGAACCGCCCTCCCGAAATCACGTCGAGGGTCGCAACTTGCTTGGCCAGGATGATGGGGTTCCGCATCGGCGCGATCAGTACGCAGGTGCCCACCTCCACGTGGGAGGTGACCGAGGCCGCGGCGGCCAGGGCGATCAGCGCGTCGAACATGGGGTGGTCGAGATCCCAGCGCATCACCCCGTCAGCGTCGAACGGGTAGGGCGAGGCAGCGCCGGCGACCATGACTACATGGTCGGTGTTCCAGATCGAGTCGAAGCCCATGCGCTCGGCCATCCGGGCTGCGTCGGTGATCGTTACCGGCCGGTCGGCGCCGTAACCGGGCAGGGTGACACCGATCCTCATGTCAGCCAGCCTCCGTCGACCACCAGGACGTGGCCGGTCACGTACGAGGCGTCGGTGGAGGTCAGGTAGTCCACCGCCGCCGCCACGTCGGCGGGCTGTCCCAGACGGCCGAGCGGGATGTGGGTGGTGGTCTGGGCTTGGGAGGCCTCCTCGCCCAGCACCGCCCGGACCAGGTCGGTGTCGACCGTGCCCGGCGCCACCGCGTTGACCCGTACGTTGTGCTCGGCGAGTTCCCGGGCGGCGGCGATGGTGAGGGTGCGGACCGCCCCCTTCGAGGTGTCGTACGGGACCATCGGCATGGTGGAGGCCGAGAACGCCGAAGTCGAGGCCAGGTTGACTATGGATCCGGTACGGCGGGGGATCATCACCCGGGCCGCTGCTTGGATGCCGAAGAAGACGGCCCGGAGGTTGAGGGCCATCAGGCCGTCGAACTCTTCGGGGGTGACCTCGACCAGCGGCTTTATCCATCCGGTGCCGGCGTTGTTGACCATCGTTGCCAGAGGCGCCAGCTCATCGACGCGGGCGACCGCTTCCCCGATGGCGTGGACATCGCACACGTCCAGCTGCAGGGAACGAACGTCGAGACCCTCGTCCCGAAGTTCGGCCGCCGTCTTGTCCGCGCGCCTGATGTCGGCGATGAACACCGTGTCGCCCCGCCGCGCCAGACGCTCAGCGATGCCCCTTCCGATCCCTCGGGCGCCGCCGGTTACCAGGGATGCGCGGGGCGCGCCGTTGTGACGGGGCAAGAAGACGACTCCCGGAGCTGGACAGCAGGGCCGCGGTCATCCTAGACGAGTAGTTCCTAGTTCCTAGTTCCTAGTTGCTAGTTGGTAGTTGAAAGCTGCTAGTAAATGTTGAATAGCACTGATTGCTTACGGCTGACTGCTGACCGCTGCCCACAACCCCTTGGAACCAAATCATCTGATGCCGGGTAACACGTTTTCGGCCAACCAGGCTCCCCGCGGGTGGCGGGCGGCCGCCGCCAGGTCCTGCGGCCGGTCGATGTCGAGCAGGAAGCCCAGGGAGGTGATCACGCGGGGCGGAGGCCCGGCGGGGAGGTGGCGGTGGAAGCTGGCCACTCCGTACTGGAACGGGTGCCGTCCTCGCCCTCCCAGCGCCGAAGTACCCCCGTCGTAGGACGGAGCCAGCACCCGCCTCCCGGATCGCGCCACATCCAAGGCCAGGACCACCTCGTCGGGACTCAGGCATGGAAGGTCGGCATGGAGGACCAGCCAGGGTCTACCGCCGGCCAGCCGGACGGCTTCATCGGCGGCGCCGTCGAGGCCTCCGGCCGGAGGGTCGTTCACCACCCGGTGCCCTTCCGCCAATGCCCACTTCCGGACCTCTATCGCCGAGGTGACGACGTGGGGTTTCACCCCCGCTCTGAGTACGGTCCCGGCGGTCTGCGAGGCCAGCGCGAGGGCCAGCGCCGCTCTCTCGTCCGGGCCATACGACCCCGCCAGGCGCCGGTACGCATCCCGGAACGATCGGATCGGCAGCGCGACGAGGGGTTCATCCATTGGTTTCCGACCTGCCGGACGGTTGCCGCTGTCCCAGCAGCCGCGGGAGGGGACGCTCGTCTATCGGAACGTGGACGGCCGCCGCCGCCAGGTTGACGGCGATGGCGATCCACCACATCAGGTCGTAGGCGCCGGTGCGGTCGTAGATGAACCCACCCAGCCAAACCCCGATGAAGCTTCCCACCTGATGGGACAGGAACACGATGCCGAACAGGGTGGCGAGGTAGCGCACGCCGAACACCTGCTCGACGATTCCCGAGGTCAGGGGCACCGTAGCCAGCCACAGCACGCCCAGCGCGGCGGCGAAGAGATAGATGGTGAGACCCGTCTTGGGCGCCAGCAGCATCCCCAGCGTGACCGCCGACCTCAGGGCATAGAGGGCTGCCAGACCATTCTTCTTGGACCATCGCTGGCCGTAGATGCCGCTTCCGAAAGAGCCCAGGATGTTGAACATGCCGATCAGGCCGATCGAGACGGCACCCACCACGGCGGCAAAGCCCAGGTCCTGGACGAAGGCCGGGAAGTGAACGGTGATGAACGCGATGTGGAAGCCGCAGGCGAAGAATCCGGTGGTCAGGAGCAGGTAGCCCCTGTGCCGGCGGGCCTCCACCAGCGCCTCACGGATCGTCTGGTCGGTAGCCGCCTCGCCCTTGGCGGTGGTGGTGTTGGGAACCAGGAAGGCCAGCGGGACCATGATCAGGCTGATGGCCGCCAACAGGAGCAGGGCCTGGTTCCATCCGAACGAGCTGATGAACCCCTGGCCGACCGGCGAGAACAGCACCTGGCCGAACGATCCCGCCGCGGTGCCCAGGCCAAGGGCCAGCGACCGCCGGTCCGGTCCGACGGCCCTGGCGATGGTCACCATGGCCAGCGAGAAGGCGGTGAGCGCCACTCCCACCCCGACTATCAGCCCGGCCGTGAGGTGGAGGATGAGGGTGTCCTGCGCCTGCGCCATCCCCCAGACGCCCACCGAGTAGACGACAGCACCACCGGCCAGCACGTATCGTGGGCCGTAGCGGTCGGCTAGGGCGCCGGCGAAGGGCAGACCGACGCCCCACAGGAGGTTCTGGATGGCCAGTGCCAGGGCGAAGGTCTCGCGGCTCCAGTCTTGGGCCAGGGTCATCGGCGTCAGGAACAGGCCGAAGATGGAGCGTATGCCGTATCCGATCATCCCGATGAGACATCCGGCGGCTATGACGACTGCGGCCGACTTCCACCAGGGGGAGGCAGGGTTAGCACGGGTCACGGAAGTCTCCGATCCTGGAGGAAGGGGAGGTCGGATCATCCAATGCTAGGCCGGAGCGGGAGGGCGCAGATGCGGGCCGCTGTCTACCACGGTGCTCGGGACATCCGGATCGAGAGACTTCCGGTGCCCATCCCCGGCCCGGGAGAACTGCTCTTGGAGGTCCGCTCGTCCGGAGTCTGTGGTACCGACGCCCTGGAATGGGACCGCGGGCCCATCCTGACGCCCGTGGACGAACCCCATCCGGTGTCGGGGCATCGGGGTCCGACCATCCTGGGTCACGAGTTCGGTGGCCGGGTCGTGGACCTCGGACCGGAGGTGGAGGGTTTCGGGGCGGGCGACCTGGTGGCCTGCGTGGCCGGGATTTCCTGCGGCGCCTGTGCGGCGTGCATGGCCGGGACCAGCAACTTCTGCGACACGTACTTCACGCTCGGCATTGACGGGCACGGTGGTCTTGCCCGGTACGTGGCCGCCGGTTCGGCAGCTTGTCTGGAGGTGGGACGGCTCGGTCTCGACGACGACGGGGCTGCTCTCGTCCAGCCCATGTCGGTGGCGCTTCATGCCGTCCGGCAGGGGAGACTCCGGCCCGGCGAAACGGCGGTGGTCCTGGGCGTGGGTGGGGTCGGAGCGTTCCTGGCCTACGCCGCCGCGCAGCTGGGCGCCGACGTGCTGGCCGTCGACTTCGATCCGGCCCGGCTCGCCGTGGCGGAGGCTCTCGGAGTATCAGCCGTGCTGCGGGCGGTTCCCGACTCGTCACCGGTGCCCGGAGTGCTGGAGCACACCGGCAGTCCGGTGTCGGTGGTCTACGAGGTAACCGGCGCTCCAGCGGCGCTGGCCTCCGCCCTGGACATGGTGCGACCCAGGGGCCGCGTGGTCCGGGTCGGGCTCGGCGCCCACCCGGTGACCATCGACATGCGCCGGATCACCCTCCGCGAGATCCGGCTGGTGGGCACCCGAGCCCAGGTCTTCGAGACCGACTTCGCCGACGCCGCCTCCCTCATCGCCTCCCGGCCTCAGGGCTGGTCCGATGTGGCGCCCATCGCCCTTCCTCTCGAGCAGTTGGTCACCGACGGCCTCCTGCCGATGGCAGAGGGCCGGCCGGAGCGCATCAAGACCCTGATCGATCCGTGGGCGACCGCCATCCGGCCGGCGAGCGGCGCCCGCTTGGGTAGTATCGACCGGTTGTCTCAGCGATCTTGGAGCGGGTGATGGCAGAATGAACGTCGCAGTCGGTGCCGGTCCTGACCTGGACATCCGCCTCCGTATCTACCGGATGATGCTCGAGGCGCGCCGCTTCGAGGAGCGCGCCCACCAGCTGTTCCTGGAGGGCCTCGTAAAGGGGACTACCCACCTGGGCATCGGACAGGAGGCGGTAGCCGCCGGGTTTGCTGCCGCCATGCGCGCCGATGATCTCACCTTCTGCACCTACCGCGGTCACAACCACACCCTGCTCCGCGGCGCCCCGCCCGGTCGGCTGATGTCGGAACTGCTCGGTAGGTCGGAGGGTGTGTGCGGCGGCAAGGGCGGCTCGATGCACCTCACTTGGGCGCCGACCGGGGCGATGGGGTCTTATGCCATTGTGGGCGCCCATCTACCGATCGCCGTTGGCGCCGCCTGGGCCGCCGTGGAGCGGGGTACCGGGCAGGTAGCGGCGTGCTTCTTCGGCGACGGCGCCACCAACATCGGGGCCTTCCACGAGGCGCTCAACCTGGCGGTGGTGTGGGATCTGCCTGTGGTGTTCGTGTGCGAGAACAACCTGTACATGGAGTACACGCCGATCGGGTCGGTCACCGCCGTGGAACGTCCCGCCGCCGACCGGGCGGCCGCCTACGGGCTGGAGGGCCTGCTGGTGGATGGCAACGACCCGGACGCGATGTACGAGACGGCTTCGGATGTTCTGGCCCGAGCCCGCGACGGAGGGGGGCCCAGCCTTGTCGAAGCGGTCACCTACCGTCACGGTGGCCATTCCAGGGCCGATCCGGGTACGTACCGGCCGGACGAAGAGGTCCGGCAATGGCTGGACCGGGACCCCATACCGATGTACCGGGCCAGGCTGGCCGAGGCCGGAGCGCCGGAGGAGCAGTTGGAAGGAGTCGATCAGTCGGTCGAGTCGTGGGTCGAGGCCGCCGTGGAGGAGGCCAAGGCCGCGCCCGAGCCATCGACTGACTCCATTGCCACCGAGGTATGGGCGGATGGAGGATCGCAATGGCGGAACTGATCACCTATCGCGAAGCGGTAGCCAGGGCTCTGGCGCAGGAGATGGAACGCGATGACACCGTATACCTGATCGGGGAGGATGTCGCGGCCGCCGGCGGGGTCTTCAAGACCACGCCCGGCCTGCTGGAGCGCTTCGGCGAGCGGCGGGTCCGAGACACCCCCATCTCGGAGGAGGCGATCGTCGGCGCGGTGATGGGCGCCGCCATGAACGGTCTCCGGCCGGTGGCCGAGATCATGTTCTCGGACTTCCTGGCAACCTGCTGGGACCTGGTGGCCAACCAGATCGCCAAGACCAGATACATGACCGACGGCCAGGTCGCTCTGCCGCTGGTCATCCGGACCGCCAACGGAGGCGGGGTGCGGTTCGGCGCCCAGCACTCCCAGAGCCTGGAGAACTGGGCCATGTCCGTACCGGGCCTCAAGGTGGTGGCGCCCTCCACCCCGAGCGACGTGATAGCCCTTATGGCCGCCTCGGTCCGGGACCCCGATCCGGTGATCTTCTTCGAGCACAAGGGTCTGTTCGCCAGCCGGGGAGAAGTGCCGGACGGTGAGCTGGTCGGGCGGTTGGGCGAGGCATCGGTGGTGCGGTCCGGCCCGGACGCCACCATCCTGGCGCTGGCGGCCATGGTTCCCAAGGCCCTGCAGGCGGCCGACGAACTGTCGGCCGGAGGGATCGAAGCGACCGTGGTCGACCTGCGCTGCCTGGTGCCCCTGGACACCCGGACCATCCTCTCTACGGTGGCCGATACCGGGCGGGTGTTCACGGTCGAGGAGAACCCGCGGCTGTGCGGATGGGGCGCCGAGGTGGTGTCGATCATCGCCGAGGAGGCCTTCTACGATCTCGATTCGCCGGTGGTACGGATCACCACGGACCACATACCCCTGCCGGCTTCCGACATCCTGGAGGATGCCACCATTCCATCCGTGGCCCGGATAGTGGACACGGTGACACGTTCGCTCGACTGACCACTTCCCCCACAATTGGCACGCGGGTTCGGTTCTCTAAGGCCATCCGCTACCGCCGCCACGCTCGAAGCCGAGATGTCGTCCGGCTGTGGTGGCGGAAGCCTCAATCCAGCAGTAGGCGGGGCCTGATCAGCAACTCCAGCCGGGCCGTGCCATGGTCCAGCTGGGACCAGGAGACATAGCGGGAACGCATGTAGGCCAGCGTGGCGGTGGTTACCCGGATCTGGTGTCCGGTCAGGTACTCCAGCACACCGGACATGGTGGGCTCGTGCCCGACCACCATGAGCCGTTCCACTCCGGTGACCTCCTGAACCAGTTGGAGGACATCCCCCGGGCCGGCGCCATAGAGCTTTGGAACAACTTCGATGGTGCTGTTCCATCCTCCAGCTTCGGCGGCCAGTTCGGCCGTGGTTCGAGTGCGCACGGCCGGCGAGGCGAGCACCAACTCGGGCGTGAGCCGGTAGCGGGCGACGAACTCGCCGACGGCTCGGGCCGACCGGACCCCTCGCTTGTTGAGAGGGCGGTTCTGATCGGCGCCGTAGCGTGCCGTCCAGTCCGACTTGGCATGTCGGAGCAGCATCAGGTCTGGCATCGGATCACCGGCTCCGAGCGGTGCGGGATCGCTCCAGGGCCAGGTCCATGAGCGCTTGGTGGAGATCGAGACCTCGCTTCTGGCCCCGTGGCTCGTAGGTGCCGTCCGGTTGGAGTACCCACGACAGGTGGTCGTCCGCCCGGCACAGGTCGAGGATCTCCTCGAGCCGGTGCTGGGCCTCCGGATCCTCTACCGGGAACAGGGCTTCGACCCTCCGATCGAGGTTGCGGGGCATCAGGTCGGCCGAGCCGATGTAGTACAGGAACCCGCGTTCCGGGCGTCCGAGCCTGAGGATGCGAGAGTGTTCGAGGAACCGGCCCACGATGGACCGCACGGTGATGTTCTCGCTCAGCCCGGAGACTCCGGGCCGCAGGCTGCACACCCCCCGGACGATCAGGTCGATCCGGGTCCCCGCCTGGGAGGCCTCGTAGAGGGCGTTGATCATCCGTTCGTCCACGAGGCCGTTGAGTTTGGCCACGATGTGCCCATCTCCGTACTCGGACTCGCGGCGGACGAGCTCGAGGAAGTGATCGCGGAGTTCGGTAGGCGCCACCACCAGCTTCCGGTAGGACTTCTGCTTGCTATAGCCGGTCATGTGGTTGAAGAGGTCGCTGACATCGGCCCCGATCTGCGGATCCTTGGTGAACAGGCCCACATCCTCGTACATCCGGGCGGTCTTCTCGTTGTAGTTTCCGGTGGATGTGTGGACGTAGCGGGCCAGGCGGCCCTCCTCCTGGCGAACCACCAGGCAGAGCTTGGCGTGGGTCTTGAGCCCCACCAGCCCGTAGACCACATGCACGCCCGCTTCTTCCAGAGCCAGGGCCCGCTCGATGTTGCGCTCCTCGTCGAAGCGGGCCTTCAGTTCCACCAGCGCCACCACCTGCTTGCCCAAATCGGCGGCGGTGATCAGCGAGCGGACGATGGAACTGTCCGACGAAGTGCGGTACAGCGTCTGCTTGATACCCAGCACTTGGGGGTCACGGGCGGCTTCGCGCACGAATTCAGCAGTCGAGGCGGCGAACGACTCGTAGGGGTGATGGACGATCAGGTCTCTCTCGCTGATGAGGTCGAAGAAGGAACGCTCGGCGGAGAGACCGGCCGGCACTACCGGCGGGAACGGTTTCCAGCGGAGTTCTGGCCGGTCCAGATCGGCCAGAGTCGTCAGCGATCCGAGGTCCAGCAGGCCGGCAATGCGATAGACATGGCGGTCCTTGATCTCCAGTTCCCGCATGAGGAGGTCCAGCACGTCGGGGTCGATGTCCCGCTCCACCTCCAACCGCATCACCTGGCCGCGACGCCTGCGGCCGATCTCGGACCTCAGCGCGGCCAGAAGGTCGTTGGTCTCGAACTCGGCCAGCTCGTAGTCGGTGTTCCGGGTGAGCCGGAAGGGATGGCACTTGGAAACATGCATGCCCGGGAACAACTCATCGATGTAGGCGGAGATCAGCTGTTCGAGCGGAACGAACCCGCGCTGGCCAGGAAGCTCGATCAACCGCGGCAGGATGGGCGGGACCTTCACCCGGGCGAAGCGTTGCTCCCCGGTCTCGGTCTCCTTGACCATGACCGCCAGGTTCATGGACAGGTTCGATATGTACGGGAAGGGATGGGCCGGATCGACTGCCAGCGGGGTCAGAACCGGATACACCTGGTCGTGAAACACTCGATGGAGGAACGCCCGGTCGGTCTCGTCCAGCGCATCCCACAGCAGGATATGGATGCCTAGGCGGTCCAACGCGGGCTGCAGCTCGGCGCGGAATACCCGGCTCTGTTGCTCGCATATCTCGGCGACCACCGAGCGGATCCGGTCCAGCAGCTCCGGCGCCGACATGCCCGCTCTATGCAATCCCTCGAAGCCGGCGTCCACCTTCTCCTCGAGCTCGGCCACCCGCACCTGGTAGATCTCGTCGATCAGCTCGCTCACGATCGCTATGTATCTGACCCGCTCCAGCAGGGGGGTGCGCTCGCGCTCGGCCTGGGCCAGCACCCGCCGGACGAACTCGAGCTGGGAGAGTTCGCGGACGAGGAAAGGATGATCGGAGCCGGCGCCGGTCACCCTCGCAACTCCCTCAGCTCTGCCCGCGGTGGGCCCGCCGCCACTTCCCGGACCGGTCGGCGGGCCTCACGATCGGCCAATCCGTTGAACATGAGGTCGGTCATCGCTCCGGCAACGGTCGGCAGTGCTGTCCCGGGGTCGTCGGCATCGATCAGCGCCTGCGCGGCGGACATGATCATGTCGTTGAGAAAGCGACCGGCGAGACCCGGCGGGAGCCTCTTCAGTTCACCCGCCTCCACACCGGCCCGGTACGTGTCCACGAACTCCCGCGCCAGCGACTGGTGGGCTATGGCCACCCTCTGCCGAGCGGCTTCTGAGAGCTTGTGCACCTCCCGGTGAAGCAACCGGCCCAGGGTGGGCTCGGTGGCCAGGAACTCGAGGGTGACCACCACCAGGTGTTGCAAGCGCTCCACAGGCGTGTGGTCGGTGGGAATCCGGGATATCAGGTTGCGGATCGTCGGTGGCAGGGTCTCTTCCACAAGAGAGGCCAGCAGGTCGTCCTTGTCCGTGAAGTAGTCATAGAGGGTGGTGCGGCCCATTCCCACACCGGCGGCGATGTCTCCGAACGACGTGTCCTCGTAGCCCCAGGTGGCGAATAGCTCCTGGGCCTTGTCGAGGATCAGGGCGCGGGTGATCACCTTGTGCTCGGCGATGCTGGCGGCTCTGATCCGGGGCATGGGCGAGAGGTTACCCCTAGTGGCCTGTCTGTGAAACAGCTTCGTGTGTTCTGGCGGTCATCGGCGTCCCGTCGCTGCGTTCTGCTTCCTCAACGTACCCTGCGGGTACGCCTTCGTCAGCGGGCCTTGCGAGGAACA
>JAPPHZ010000019.1:0-18485 GCA_028820935.1 bacterium
GACAACCCGCCAACCGAGCTGCAGCTTGACATTTCCGCTCCTGGGGTGTCTATGTAGGGTCTTCCGGGCCCGCCCCATTCTCCATCCGCATTATTGATGAGTAGTACGTTCCGAAATGCTAATAATAGATATAATGCTTTAGAAGGGGCTAGTTTGTCCGCATAGCGCAGCCCTGAAGCGCGGCGCCGTGTCCGGGGATCCTGGCCGTGTTGACGAACACCTCGCCGGTCTCTTGGATTGGGGTATGCCGATGATGTCCTTGCAATGACTCCTGAGGAGTTCCGCCGTCACGGTTACGCGTTGATCGACTGGGTGGCCGGCTACATGGAGCGGGTGGGCGACCTGCCGGTCCAGTCACAACTGGCGCCGGGCGAGATCCGGGACATGCTCCCCGACCACGCTCCGGAGGAGCCGGAGGACTTCGAGGAGGTCACGGCCGACCTGGACCGCATCGTGGTACCCGGGCTGACCAACTGGGTCTCCCCCGGATGGTTCGCATTCTTCCCGGCCGCCACTTCCGGCCCCGGCATCCTGGGCGAGCTGGTCTCGGCCGGCCTCGGCCAGCAGGGCATGCTGTGGGCCACCAGCCCGGTATGCACCGAGCTGGAGAGCGTGATGGCCGACTGGATGGTGGACCTGCTCGGCCTTCCAGCCAGGTGGAAAACCACCGACCAGGGCGGCGGGGTGCTGCAGCAGACCGCCTCGGATGCAGTCCACACCGCCCTCGTGGTGGCCCGCGAGGAGGCGGCCCGCCGGGGCGCCTCCGCCGACCGGTGCGTCGCCTACACGTCCTCGCAGGCCCATTCCTCGGTCGAGAAGGGAGCTCGGGTGGCCGGCTACCGCCACGTGCGTCTCGTCGACGTGGACGATGCCTACGCCATGCGGATCGATGCCCTGCGGGAGGCGGTTCGTGAGGATCGGGCGGCCGGGCTGGAGCCCGCCTTCGCCTGCTCGGCCGTGGGCACGACCGGCACGACCGCTGTCGACCCGGTCCGCGCCGTGGGCGAACTGGCCCGCCAGGCCGGGATGTGGCACCACGTGGACGCCGCGTATGCCGGCAACGCCATGCTCTGTCCCGAGTTCCGGCACCATCAGGACGGCCTGGAGCTGGTGGACAGCTACACGGTCAACCCTTACAAGTGGACGCCGATGACCTTCGACGGCTCGCTCTTCTACGTGGCCGACCGGAGACCCCTGATCCGCACCCTCTCCATCCTGCCCGAGTACCTGCGCAACGCCTCCTCGGAGAGCGGGCAGGTGATCGACTACCGGGACTGGCACGTGGCGCTTGGCCGCCGCTTCCGCTCCCTGAAGCTCTGGTTCGTCCTGCGCTACTACGGCGCCGCCGCGCTGCGGGCCCGGATACGCGACAACGTGGCATGGGCGCGCTCCCTTGCCGACCGGGTGCGGGCACACCCTCGTCTCGAGTTGGTGGCCCCCGTCCCCTTCGCCCTGGTGTGCTTCCGGCACCGGGCCGGCAACCGGGCCACCGATTCACTGGGGGAGGCGGTCAACCGGTCCGGTCACTCGTTCCTGACCCCTTCCCGGATAGGGGAGACCTCCTTCCTGCGGGTGTCGATAGGCCAGATGGACACCAGGGAGGAACATGTCGAGCGGCTGTGGAGCCTCGTTGACGAAGCGGCCACTCCTCTCCTCTAGAGTCCTCGGCGTCTATCGGTTCGGAGGATCATGGAACATTGGAGGCCTGGTGACGTAGCGTGGGAGGAGGCGCCCGCGGAGTACTTCACCGGCGACGTGCTATTCGGGCCGGTGCGTAACGACGGTGTGCTCAACATCCTGGCGGTCAGCTTCGAGCCGGGTGCTAGGACCGACTGGCACCACCACCCTGAAGGCCAGGTGCTCTACGTCGCGAACGGCGCGGGCCTGGTCCAGAACACAGAAGGCGCCGCCGTCGAGATCTCCACCGGAGACCTCGTCCACGCCCCTCCTGGCGAGGTGCACTGGCACGGCGCCCTCCCGGACTCGCCGATGACGCATCTATCCCATACCACCGGCGGCGCCACCGTGTGGGAGGGCCGCAAGGTGAGCGACGAGGAGTACGGGTCGGTGGCCGGCGGGGGTCGCTCACCCGTCGCCGAATCCGGCTACTGAGGCACACCCGAGGCGGGTGAGGGGTGGATCCGGGCGAGAGCCGGTGATCAAGCCTCTGGACCCATGACCTCAGGTATGACCGTCCTGCCGTAGGCGTTCAGCGTTCCCTCCCGGTCGTCGTGCATCAGGTAGACCCCGAAGTGGTCCATCCCCAGGGCGCTTAGTTCCCGCAGCTTGGCGATGTGGTCCTCCGCCGTTCCGAGCACGCAGAAACGGTCCACGATGGCGTCGGGCACGAAGTCGGTAGAGGGGTTACCGGCCTTGCCGTGATGGGCGTAGTCGTAGCCTTCCCGGGCGGCGATGTAGTCGGCCAGAACCTCGGGAACCATGTCCGGGTTGTCCGAGCCGTAGCGCTTCACCAGGTCGTGGACGTGGTTGCCGACCATGCCCCCGAACCACCGGAGCTGCTCCCGCTGGTGCTCGATGTCGTCGCCCACGTAGGCCGGCGCCACCACGCAGACCGAAATCTCGCCAGGGTCGCGGCCTGCGTCCACCGCCGCGGCCCGAACCGCCCCCACCGTCCACTCCAGGATCTGGGGGTCGGCCAGCTGCAGGATGAACCCGTCGGCGTGGCGTCCGATCGTGGCCAGCGCCTTCGGTCCGTAGCCGGCGGCCCACATGGGAAGGTCCCAGCCCTCCGAGATCCACGGTATGCGGAGAGGAGTGCCGTCATAGTCCACCTCGTCCCCGGCAACCAGGCCCTTGATGACCTCCATCGACTCGACCATCTTGGCCAGGGTGCGGGGCTTGCGACCGATGACCCGCAAGGCCGAGTCGCCCCGTCCCATCCCACAGATGGTCCGGCCCCCGTACATGTCGTTGAGGGTCGCGAACAGCGAGGCCAGCACGGTCCAGTCCCGGGTGCCGGGATTGGTGACCATCGGACCCACCACCATCCGTTCGGTCTCCGCCAGCATCCTCGAGTAGATGACGAAGGGCTCCTGCCACAGCACGTGGGAGTCGAACGTCCAGGCGTGGCTGAACCCGTTGGCCTCGGCCAGCCGGGTGAGTTCTACGACCCGGGAGGCGGGTGGATCGGTCTGTAACACGACGCCAAAGTCCATGGTGCCTATCCCCTCTTAACGATGCTGGGGGAACCCGAGGTCCACCCCGCGGTGGATGGGGTCCGGCCATCTGGCGATCACGACCTTCGGCCGGGTGTAGAAATGTACCCCTTCGGGGCCGTAGATGGAATGGCCGCCGAAGATGGAGTCCTTCCAGCCCCCGAAGGAATAGAAGGACAGGGGTACCGGGATCGGAACGTTGATCCCGATCATCCCCACTTCGATCTCGGCCTGGAACTTGCGCGCCGCGCCGCCGTCGTTGGTGAAAACCGCGGTTCCGTTGCCATACGGGTTCACGTTGATGAGGTCTATCGCCTCCTGGTAGGAGTCGGTGCGCACCACCGAGAGCACCGGTCCGAAGATCTCGTCCCGGTAGATCGACATGTCCTGCGTCACCCCGTCGAACAGGGTAGGGCCGAAGAAGAAGCCGTCCTCGTGCCCCTCGCTGGTGAAGCCCCGGCCGTCTTCGAGGAGGCGGGCGCCCTCGGCCTCGCCGGCGTCGACGTAGCCGGCCACCCGGTCGCGGTGCTCGGCGGTGACCAGGGGGCCCATCTGGGCGCCCTCGGAGTCCCCCGGACCCACCACCAGGTCGGCGATCCGCTCCCGGACCTTGGGCAGCAGCCGGTCGGCGGCTTCGCCCACCGTGACCACCACCGAAATCGCCATGCAGCGCTCGCCGGCCGAGCCGTAACCGGCCGATACCGCCGCATCGGCGGCCAGGTCCATGTCGGCGTCGGGAAGGACGATCATGTGGTTCTTGGCGCCGCCCAGCGCTTGGACCCGCTTGCCGTTCCTGGTTCCCTGCTCGTAGATGTACCGGGCGATCGGCGTCGAGCCTACAAAGGAGACGGCGGCGATGTCCGGGTGCGCCAGTATGGCGTCCACCGCCGCCTTGTCACCGTGAACCACGTTGAAAACGCCGTCGGGAAGGCCCGCTTCGGCCAGCAGTTCCGCGTTGAGCAGCGAGGCGGAAGGGTCTTTCTCGGACGGCTTGAGCACGAAGGTGTTGCCGCAGGCGATGGCGATGGGAAACATCCACATGGGCACCATGGCGGGGAAGTTGAACGGGGTGATCCCGGCCGCCACCCCCAGCGGTTGGCGCACCGTGTAGGTGTCGACGGCGCTGCTGACCTGCTCCGAGAACTCCCCCTTGATCAGATGGGCGATGTTGCAGGCGAACTCCACCACCTCGAGGCCCCGCTGGACCTCGCCCAAGGCGTCGTCGAGGGTCTTGCCATGCTCGGCGGTGAGGATGCGGGCCAGGTCGAGCCGGTGCCGGGTGATGAGTTCCCGGTAGGCGAACATGATGTTCTGGCGGCGGGTCAGCGACACCGACCGCCAGTCCTCGAACGCCTTCCGTGCCGCACCGACTGCTCGGTCCACCTCGTCGGCCCCGGCGAACGCCACCTCGGCGGCCCGGCGTCCGGTGGCCGGGTTGAACACCGGACCGGTCCGCTCCGGCTCGCCCTCCCAGGACTTTCCGTCTATCCAGTGGGTTATGGTCTTCATCGCCCTCGTCCTCGTGCTTTAGGTACTTGACTTCACTCTGCGGTGGCCCTCGCCTCGGGACTGCCCGTAGCGGCCACGGCAACGCCGGGTCAGCGCAGCATCATGGTGGTGCCGCGCCGCAGGTACTCCCCGTCGCCCTTGCTCCCGTGGTACCGGCCGTCCTCGATGATGATCTTGCCCTTCGACATGACCGTCTCGACCTTGCCCGTGATCTCCCGGCCTTCGTACGCCGAGTAGTCGACGTCCATGTGGTGGGTCTCCACCGAGATCGTATGCGTGCGGTCAGGGTCGAGGATCACGATGTCGGCATCGCTCCCGGGCGCGATGGTGCCTTTCTTCGGGAACAGGCCGAACATCTTGGCCGGCGTCGTCGCGGTGATCTCCACGAACCGGTTGGCGTTGATGCGGCCACCCGCGACACCCGCGTCGAAGATCAACTCCATCCGGTTCTCGACCCCGGGCATCCCGTTGGGGATCGCGGCGAAGTTGTCCCGCCCGAGCTGCTTCTGGGTTCCGAACGTGTGGTGGTCGCCCATGCAGAAGGGGCAGTGGTCGGTCGACACCACCTGAAGGTCGTCGGTCTTGAGGCCCCGCCACAGCCGCTCCTGATGTCCCGCCGCCCGGTCGCGTAGCGGCGGTGAGCACACGTACTTGGCGCCCTCGAAGCCCCCTCCGAGGTTGTCCAGATCCAGCAGCAGGTACTGAGGGCAGGTCTCCGCGAACACGTTCCGCCCCTCATCCCTGGCCAGGGTGACCTGTTCGAGGGCTTCGAGAGCCGAAAGGTGGACGAAGTAGACCGGAGCGTCGGTGACCTCGGCCAGCCGGATGGCGCGATGGGTCGCCTCGCCTTCCAGCACCGACTTGCGCACGATTCCGTGATGGATCGGATCGGTCTCGCCGCGCTGCAGCGCCTGGTTCACGAACACGTCGATGGCGATGCCGTTCTCGGCGTGCATGGCGATCATCGATCCGTTCTCGGCGGCCTTCTGCATGGCCATGACGATCTCGCCGTCGTCGGAGTAGAAGACGCCCGGGTAGGCCATGAACATCTTGAACGAGGTGACGCCCTCGTCCACCAGCATGTCCATCTCCTTGAGGGTCTGCTCGTTGATGTCCCCGGTGATCATGTGGAAGCCGTAGTCGATGGCGCACTCGCCCTCGGCCTTGGCCATCCAGCGCTCGAAGCCGTCCATGGCGTACTCGCCCTTGGTCTGGACGGCGAAGTCGACGATGGTGGTGGTACCTCCCCAGGCGGCAGCCCGGCTACCCGTCTCGAAGGTGTCGGCGGCAAAAGTCCCCCCGAACGGCAGTTCCATGTGGGTGTGCACGTCGATGCCGCCCGGTATGACCAGCTTTCCTGAGGCGTCGATGGTGCGGTCCGCCGCCAGGCCCAGGTCGATCCCGCCGGACGCAACGATCGCAACCACCTGCGTGCCCTGGATGAACACGTCGGCCTGCATGGTCTCGGTGGCGGTGACGACGGTGCCGTTCTTGATGAGTGCAGTTCCCATGGCTTCCCTCCGATTGGATTGTCTCGGATGTCAGGCGCCGGTTGCCCGGCGGACGGCGGCATCGAGCATCGCCAGGCCCTCGTCGCATTCCGCCTCGGTGACGGACAACGGCGGGGCTATGCGCAGCACGTTCCCGTACAGCCCGCCCTTGCCGATCAGGAGCCCCTCGGCCTTGGCCTCCTCCATGATGGCTCCGGTCAGAGCCGCGTCGGGCTTGCCGGTGCGGGGCTCGGACAGTTCGATGCCCAGCATCAGGCCCTTGCCCCGTACTTCCGTGATCTGCTCGGTCTCCACGGCGAGGTGATCGAGCCCGTTCCTGAGTTGGGCGCCCACCTTGTAGGCGTTCGACTGGAGGTCCTCCTCCACCAGGACCTCGAGCGTGGCAAGGCCGGCCGTGGTCGCCATCGGGTTGCCCCCGAAGGTCGAGATCGCGTTGGCGGGGTAGCAGTCCATGATCTCCTTCCGCCCGACCACGCCTCCGATGGCCATGCCGTTGCCCAACCCTTTGGCGAAGGTGAGCAGGTCCGGGACGATGCCGTGTGCCTCGTATCCCCAGAAGTGCTCGCCGGTGCGACCCCAGCCGGTCTGGACCTCGTCCGAGATGAACAGGATCCCGTGCTCGTCCAGCACCTCCTTCATCGCCCCGAACAGCCCGTCGGGCGGGGTAATGAATCCCCCGACACCCTGGATTGGCTCGGCGATCATGGCGGCCACGTTCCCGGCAGTGGCGATGTCGAGCAGGTCACGGAGGTCGTCGACACACCGAGCGATGAACTGGTCGTCCGGCAGGTGGCCGAACGGGGAGCGGAGCTTGTAGCCGCCATGCACGTACGTCACCTGGAAGGGGCTGAAGGTGGTGCCCGACCAGGCGGCGTTCCCCGTGACGGCGATGGCGCTGTGGGACTTACCGTGGTAGCTGCCCCGCACGGCAAGGACCTGGTTGGAGCGCCGGTACTGGGTGGCCAGCATCAGGGCGGTGTCGTTGGCTTCGGTACCCGAGTTGGCGAAGAACACCTTGGCGTCCGGGATGCCCGACAGCTCGGCGATCTGCTCGGCCAGGGCTATGTGGGACTCCATCAGGTACAGGGTGGAGGTGTGAAGCATCCGGTCCGCCTGCGCTTTGATCGCCTCGACCACGCGAGGGACGCGGTGGCCCGCGATCGTCACCAGGATCCCCCCGAAGAAGTCCAGGTAGCGGTTCCCTTCGGCGTCCACCACATGCCGACCCTCTCCGTCCACCAGCGAGATCGGCTCGTCGTAGTACAGGCCGACCCAGGGGGGTATCACCGCCCGGTGGCGCTCTAGCAGGTCGGCGTGGACTCCCACTGGTGCCCTCCGTTGTCGCGTGGAACTCCCAGGATACTTCCCATCCCGGCGCACTGAGGCCCGGTAACAAGCCCCCTTCGCCAGGCGACGCTGATCTCTGCGGTCGTCATGTGGCATCTGCATAGTCGTGGTTGTCGATAGGCGTTCGCCGGGGGCAGGTTGGCCGGTATGACCGCTACGAAGACTGCCCCAGGAGTTCAAGCTGATCAACATTCACGAGCAACTCCGCTGAAGCCGCCGAGGTCTATCGTGACTACATGGATGTCGGAATCCCCGAGCTCAAGGCAAATCTGTCGGAGTACGTCAGGAGGGCCGCCGGAGGTGAGGAGATCGTAGTTAGCGGTCGGGGCAGGCCGGTCGCGAAGCTCGTAGGCCTAGGCACATCGATGCTGGAGAGCGGTGTCGCGGAGGGGTGGATCACGCCGCCGACGCGCTCGAACCTCACGCCCGCTGTCTATTACCGGGCCTCCCTAAGCACCGGGGAGGTGATAGATGAGGACCGCGGATGACGCTCCACGCGGACACGGGTGACCGGGACCTTGACTGTCAGGGGGCGACCAGGGGGTCGTAGGCGTCGGGGCGGCGGTCCCGGTAGAAGGCCCAGATCTTGCGCACATCGTCGATCAGGTCCATCTCGAGGTCTCTGATCACGAGTTCCTCCTCGGTGTCCGAGCCGGCCTCGCCCACCAGCTGCCCTCGCGGATCGACGAAGTACGACGAGCCGTAGAAGTCGTTGTCGCCGTAGGGCTCCTTGCCGACCCGGTTGATGGCGCCCACGAAGTACTCGTTGGCCACCGCTGATGCGGGCTGCTCGAGGTTCCACAGGTACATGGACAGGCCGCGGCTGGTCGCCGAAGGGTTGAACACGATCTTGGCGCCGGCCAGACCAAGCGCCCTCCAGCCCTCAGGGAAGTGGCGGTCGTAACAGATGTACACGCCGATCCGGCCCACCGCTGTGTCGAACACCGGGTAACCCAGATTGCCGGGCCGGAAGTAGAACTTCTCCCAGAACCCGTTGACGTGCGGGATGTGGGTCTTGCGGTACTTACCCAGATACGTGCCGTCTGCGTCTATCACCGCTGCGGTGTTGTAGAGGAAGCCGTCGTCCTCCTTCTCGTAGAGGGGGACGACCAGCACCATTCCCGTTTCCTTGGCCACCTCGATCATCCGCTGCGTGCTCGGGCCGTCGGGCACGGGCTCGGCGGAGTCCTTGTGGTCGTCGTCCTGGACCTGGCAGAAGTAGGGCCCGTTGAACAGTTCCTGGAAGCACATCACCTGGGCGCCCTGGTCGGCGGCCTGGTACGCGTAGTGGGCGCCTTTCTCGACCATGGACTCACGGTCACCGGTCCATGCAGCCTGCAGGAGCGCTGCCCGAACGATGTTGGCCATTTTCTCTCCTATCCGCTGTTCCTCATTGTGGCGCGGAACGGGGGCCGGAGCCATCGCCGGCTCCGGCCCCACCGATCCGCAGGGCTACTTCCTAAGGATGGTCCCGCTGCCGCGGGTCCGATCCTCTACTCACCGCCCGGGTTCAGCTCCACGGTGACCCGCCGCCAGCTGTTGCCGACCGTGTCGAGTCCGTCATCCTCGAGCGCGTCCACCGCGTTCTGGGCGAAGTCGGTCCGGTACGAGCCGGCCGGCGGCACGCCCTGGATCACGCCCTGGCTGGTGGCCACGTCGACGGTCTGCTGCCACAGAGCTCCGTCCATGACGCCGATGCCCAGCGGCGACGGCCAGATGAGACCGTTGATCTCGTTCATCTGCCAGGTCTGGTGGCTGCGTCCCAGCGTTGGTCCGGCGGCCAGCACGATGTCGACGCAGCTGTCGGGGTTGTCACGGCAGTGGATCCATCCCCGGAAGCTGGCCCGCAGGAACGCCTCGACGATGTCGGGATTGTCCTCGGCATATGCCTCGGTGACCCAGATGGCGTCCTGGAGCATGGCCGTGGCGATCGACGGGTCGTTGAAGTCGATCACGGTGAGGTCGGACGGCTGGTAGAGCTCGCCCGTGTCCGGGTTGGTCGCTTCCAGCACCTGGGCGTACTCGTTGTAGATCATCGCCTCGGCGGCGTCGATCTCCCGGTTGAGCAGTGCCTCCATGTCGAAGCTCTGAGCGACCAGTTCACCCACGTTCACCCCGAACTTCTCGATGGCGGCGGTCAACTCGTACTCGTTGCCGAAACCCCAGTTCCCGACGATCTTGCCCTCCCAGTCGCTCGGAGAGGTGATGCCGGAGTCGGCCCACGACACCATCAGCGTCCCCGAACGCTGGAACACCTGGCCGACGTTCACCAGCCCGGCCTCCTCCTCGTTGGACACGAGGGCCTTGGGAACCCACGCCAGACCGAACTCGGCGCCTCCGGTCGCTACGACCTGCTGGGGAACGATCTCGACCGCGCCTTCGAGAATGGTCACGTCCAGTCCCTCGTCGGCGTAGAACCCCTGATCCACAGCCGCGTAGTAGCCGGCGAACTGCGCCTGTGCCACCCATTGCAGCTGCAGGTTGATCGGGGTCAGCTCGTCGTCCTCGGTGGCGCAGGCGCCGGTGATCAACACCAGAACCGCCATCGTCGCAGTGAGTGTTCGTAGTCTCCTCATTGTGCCTCCCTTCATGTTGCTCCAGCACCCTCTTCCAATAAACACCCTTCGGGGAAACAACTAAGGATAGATGGATGCGGTCGGCGCGCTACCTGCAGAGGAGGGTTTATCTGCCGGCCACGCGCCCGCCTGCATCGCGTTGTTCAGGCGTTGCGTACCGACACGTGCCAGGGGATGACCCGTCGCTCGATCAACACCACGATGTTGTAGAGAGCGATTCCGAACAAGGAAGCCAGCACGATGGCGGCCCAGGCCTCCTCGAACTGCAGCAGACCCGCCTTGGTGGTGATGTACTGGCCGAGCCGTTCCTGGGAGCCCCCGAAGAACTCCTTGACGATGGCGCCGATGAGGCTGAGCGCGGCGGCGACCTTCAGCGCAGAGAACAGATACGGGGTTGCATGCGGGAATTGCAGCTTCCAGAGGGTGGCGAGCCGACCGGCCGCGTAGGACTCCATCAGCTCGATCTCGGAGGCCTCGACCGAGAGGAGCCCCCGGACGAGGTTGATCATGACCGGGAAGAACACCAGGATCGCGACGACGAAGATCGAGCCGAAGGGGCTGCGGAGTCCGAACCAGGAGTTGGCGATCGGCGCCAATACGACGATCGGCGTGGAGTTGGCCGCGATCGCGAAGGGAAGGGCGCCGTCACGCACGAAGCTCCACCGGGCAGCCGCCAAGGCTGTGAAGACCGCGAGGAAGCCGCCCAGCAGTAGGCCGGCCAGCGCGGTGGAGAACGTACCAGCCCCGGCGGTGAGCAGGTCGGAGGTCTCGGTGGCGAAGGTGGCGGCGATCGCCGTGGGCGCCGGGAGGATGAAACCCTTGATGTCGAAGGCTCTGACCATGCCTTCCCACACGATCAGCCCGCCGACGAAGATGCCGATGGCGGGAAGCCGGAAGTAGAGCTTCCGGAGGAACTCCGGCCGGTTGGTCAAGCGTCCTCCACGGCTCTCAGCCCCTCTCGGACGCCGGTGAGCAACTCGAAGAAGCGCTGGTCCTCGCGGGTCTCGTAGGCCCGCGGCTCCGGGAGGTCGATGTCGACCACTTCGGTGATGGTTCCCGGACGGGGCGACATGATGACGACACGGCTCGACAGGAAGACCGCCTCGGGAATGGAATGGGTCACGAACACCACGGTCGTCCCCGTCTCGGCGCGGATGCGAAGCAACTCCGACTGCATCCGCTCGCGGGTCATCTCGTCCAGGGCGCCGAACGGCTCGTCCATCAGGAGTATGGAGGGCTTGAAGGCCAGCGCCCTCGCGATCGCGACCCGCTGCTGCATCCCGCCCGACAGCTGCCAGGGGTAATGGTTGGCGAACCGGTCGAGCTGGACCAGCTCCAGCATGGCGGCTGCCTGCCGGGAACGCTCGGCTGCGTCCATCCCCATGATCTCCAGGGGCAGTTCCACGTTGGCCTGCACCCTCCTCCACTCAAGAAGCGTGGCGGACTGGAATACCATCCCGTAGTCACGGTCGAGCCGGGCCCGAGCGGGAGTCTTGCCGTTGACCAACACGGTCCCGGAGGAAGGCGGGGTGAGGTCTCCGATCAGGCGCAGGAGGGTCGACTTCCCGCACCCGGAAGGTCCGATGACGGAGATGAACTCTCCTCGCTCCGCCGACAGGTCGACCCCGTGGACGGCCCGCACCTCCTGGTCGGAGCCGGGGTTGAACACCTTCCCCACCCCGCGTAGCGCGAGCGCGCTCATGCGACCACCTCCTTCAGAGTCCGGCTCTGCGGGCCTGCTGCCTCGCTGAGGTCTTCCAGCCGCCGGGATGGCGGAATCAGGACTCTCTCGGCGAGGACCACGACGCCTACGAACCCGATCCCCACCAGCGACGCGACGAGTATCGAGGCGAAGAGCTTCTCCGGGGCTGCCGAGAAGGCCGCAGCGAAGTTCAGAATGGCCCGGCCCAGCCCGTCAGGCATGCTGGCGGGAAGCTCACCGACGATGGCGCCGATGATCGAGGCGGTGGCCGCGATCTTCAGGGCCGGAAACAGGTAGGGCAGGGCCGCCGGCACCTGGAGCTTCCACAGCACTTGGTTCGGGGTGGCCGCGTAGGACCGCATCAGTTCGGAGGCGGTGGCATCCGGGCTGCGCAGCCCGCGCAGCGTGTTGATGGCGACGGGGAAGAAGGCCAGGTAGGCGGAGACCACCGCCACGACCAGCCACCGGGTGACGTTCAGGCGACCGGCCCAGACCACGAGGATCGGAGCGATGGCCAGGATGGGTACCGTCTGGGAAGCGACCACGTGGGGCATGAGACCGCGCTCGGCGAGGGCGGATCGAACGAACAGCACCCCGAGGCCGAAACCCACCGCGCTTCCGAGGACGAACCCGAGGAGCGCCGAACGCCATGTGAAAAGAGCGGCCCGGAGGAGGACCAGTAACAGCATGTCGCCCCCGCGCCGCGCCGGACGCAGGAGGGCGATGACCACATCCCAGGTGTGGGGCATCGAACGCTCATTGGTGCGTACCGGTAGGGAGATGCCGGTGCCCGGCCAGACACCGCCCGTTGCGGTTCCCATCCACTTGTAGCCTTCCCACAGCGCGATGAGGACGGCCAGTATCCCGAGAAAGGACAGGAGCCGGCGGGCGTTAGGGCTCATCGCACCCAACGATCGCACCGTCGTGGCCGGCAAGGCAGGGCATGCGCCATCCCGGGCGCCCAGTCAGCGCCTCAGCCGGGCGCCGGTCATGTCGCCCGCTGACGGGCCTTCAATGCCCACAGCGTCACGGCGCCGGCTATGGCGGTGGCGACAACGGTCCCGGACACCAACGGCGCCGGCCGCGCCAGGGTCTGGAGACGTTTTCGCAGGTTCACCGGACTATCGAACTCGGCCACCGGCCAGCCACGCCCGGCCGCGACCTCCCGCAGGGCGCGGTCCGGGTTGACGGCCACCGGATGGCCCACCGCCTCCAGCATGGGGAGGTCGGTGACGCTGTCCGAGTAGGCGTAGCACCGGGCGAGGTCGATCCGCCATTCCCCGGCTAGCCGCCGGATGGCCTCGGCCTTGGCGGTCCCGCTGGCGTAGAAGGCCAGTTCACCGGCATAGCAACCCTCCTCGTCGACGGCTGAGCGGGTGGCGATGACATGGTCGACTCCGAGGTGGGCGGCCAGTGGTCGGGCCACCTCCTCGGGTGAGATGGACATGATGACCACCTCCCGGCCCTCCCGGCGGTGCTCGTCCATCAGGTCGAGGGCTTCTTCGTAGACCAGCGGAGCTACGACCTCGTCGATGGTTTCTTCGACGAGTTCCCGGATCCTCGAAGCCTCCATGCCTTTGGTCAGGCTCACCAGCTGGTCACGGAGCTTGTCCAGCTTCTGCTGATCCGCGCCGGCCATCCGGTAGATGACCTGGGCCGTCGCCGCTCTGAGCAGCGTCCGCCTCCGGAGCAGACCGGCCTTGTGAAGGGGTCGGGCAAAGGCGAGGGTGGACGACTTGGCAATGATCGTCTTGTCGAGATCGAAGAAGGCGACACCCGTTCTCACGGCGCCCATCTTACGGGAGAACGGTGCGATCCGGGAGCCATGAGGCCTATCGCGGCCCGGATCGAGCGGGCGAGAACGCGAAAAGATGGGGGTTACCAAGCTGTCCAAAGCTCGATATGTTAGCCATATGTTCACTAATGCTAACCAATATTCATCACGGTCCGGGACAGGGCGGTCACAAGGACCGCGGGCATGGTAGCCCTGGCCGTCCATACCCTCCACGACGATGTGCTCGGGATGCTGGCGCCGCTCGCGCTGGCATCCTTCCACCCCACGGCACTCGTGATCGACCTCGATCCGGAAGGCCTTCCCCTGCCGGGCCGCCGAACCCTGGCCGGCCTGGTTGAGGATGGCCCCACCCTCGCCGAACTGGTCTCCTCCAGGAAGGGACTGGCGGTACTCCCGCACGGAGGCGTGCACATCCCGGCAGCCATGGAGGTCGTCGGTGCCCTCGTCCAGTCCTGGCCGTGCGTGGTGGTGCGGACCCGTACCCCACTGGACGGCATGCCGTTCGTGCGGGTTGCGCCCCTCATCCCCGGCGTCGACACGCGGGTCTCGCCCCGGGTGTGGGTACGCACCGGAATCGGCCGGGTGGAGCCCGGGCCGGGGCCGGTTGTCGACGCCCCCTCCCGCTCCGCCTTCAACTCCGTGCCGGCCCGCCAGACCCCTTCCGGCCGGTGGTTGCGGTCGTGGGCACCGGTCTGGAGATGGCGATGGCAGTAGTCGAACGCGTTCTCCGGCGCGTGCTCGAGTCGGATGTCGAGTTGAGCCGGGATCAGGCCGAGGCCGAGGTGCGCAGGATCATGTCGGTGGAGTCGCCGCTGGCCTCCCCGGGAATCGTGGACGTGGTGGTCGACACTCTCGTCGGGATGGGGCCGATCGAGCCGCTCTTCCGGGACCCCGCAGTATCGGACGTGTTCGTCAACGGTCCCGACGAGGTCTGGGTGGAGCGTCGAGGGATCCTGGAGCCGACCGATGTCTCCTTCGCCGACGACGCGGCGGTCCTGGCTGCCGTCGAACGCACCATCGCCCCGCTGGGCCTGCGCCTCGACCGGGCCAGTCCCCTGGTGAGCGCCCGCCTTCCCGACGGCAGCCGCCTTCATGCCGTCGTCCCGCCGGTGTCGGTCGGCGGTCCGGTAGTCGCCATCCGTCGCTTCACCGCGGTGGCGCCCAGCCTTGACACCTTCGTCGATTGGGGTTCGATGACCGATGCCCAACGCACGGTGCTCGAACAGGCCGTGATCGACCGGAAGAACATCGTGGTCAGCGGCGGGACCGGAACCGGAAAGACGACCTTGCTGAACGCCCTGGCGGCGACGGTGCCGGTCGGCGAACGGATCGTGACCATCGAGGATGCCGCCGAGTTGAGTTTCGCCGGGCACGTGGTCCGGCTCGAAGCCCGCCCTCCCAACGCCGAGGGCCGCGGACGCGTCACACTTGCCGACCTGGTACGTACCGCTTTGCGGCTCCGACCGGACCGCATCATCGTCGGGGAGGTACGAGGCGCCGAGGCCCTCGACATGATCTCGGCCATGAACACGGGCCACGATGGGAGCCTGTCCACCGTCCACGCCAACGGCCCCGAGGACGCCCTCTGGCGGATCGAGACGCTGGCCCTGACCGGGAGTGAGGGGGTTGGCGAGACCGCCATCCGGCGCCAACTCCGCTCCGCTGTCGACCTTGTGGTGCACCTGAACCGCAGGAACGCCGGCCGCCGGGTGGAGACGATCGCCGAGGTCGGGCTCGACGGATGCCGGGAGACGGCATGCTGATCCTCGGGCTTGTGGCGATCGGTGTGGCGCTCCGGCCCCGGCGCTGGTGGGAGCCGCTGGCCCTGGGGGCCGCGGTGGTGTTGCCCTGGTGGGCCGGCCTGGCGGGAGTCGCAGCCGGTAGCTGGTTGGCCCTCCGCCGGAGCCGCCCCGATCCCTACCAGGAGGTCGCCTACCTGCAGGCTGTGAGCGCCGAGCTACGGGCGGGAAGGAGCCTCCGCCAGGCGCTGGTCGATGCCGCCAATCGTGCGCCCGACCTGGACCTGGCCCGGATGGCCCGCCTCTGCCGGTCCGGCCGCCCCATGCCCGAGGTGGCGGAAGCGGCGTCCGCTGCGCTCCCGGGAACCGGCCACCTGGCCGCAGCCGCGGTGCGGATCGGCGCCGAGAGCGGAGGCCGGGTGGCGGCTGCTTTCGCCACCCTCGCAGGTATCCAGACCGACCGCATCGAGCTCCAGCGCGAGGTGAGGGCGGCGGGCGCGGCCGCCCGGGCATCCGTCGCAGTCCTGACCGTGCTTCCCGTCGGCGGATTGCTGACCGCAGCCGCCACCGGGACGCTCTCGGACCTGATGTCGATGGGGAGTGTCGGTCCCGTCCTGGTCGGCCTCGGGGCCGTGCTCCTCATCGGCGGCGCTTCCGTGACCCTGATCCTGGGGAGGAAGCTGCCTTGACCCTTTTCACGATGATGTCTGTTGCCGTAGTGGTCTACGTCATGACCGCCGGCCGGTCGGTCGGCGTGCGCTCCATCGCCGCGACCGGCGCCGCCATCGGGCTGGCCAACCCCCTGGCCTGCGCCAGCCTCGGCCTCGTCTGGTACTCCCTCCGGCGGCGCCGTGCAATCCGTCGCGAGCGCCTGGCCCGCCGGCGAGCGGAAGGTGAGCTGGAGTTGCTCACGCACTCCATGCTGATCGGCCTGTCAGGTGGCCTGTCACCAGCCGGAGCGCTGGCGCTGGCCCGCGAGAGCCTCTCCTCGTCGCTGGGCCAGGAGGTCGACAGGATCCTCCGTCATGCCGTGAAGGCCGGCTTCACCCCGTCCCTGATGAGCGCGCGCGGCGTTGGCGGCCGGCTGTTCCGACAGGTGGGCGCCGCTCACCTGTCGGGTTCTCCTCTCGAGCTCGCCCTGACCGCACTGGCCGCCGAATACCGGGAGGCGGCCCGCTCCTCGGCTGTCGAGAAGGCTCGCCGTCTACCGGTGCGGATGGTGCTACCGCTCACCCTCCTGATGCTTCCCGGCCTGCTCATCCTGATGATCGGTCCGCTGGTGCTGCCCTCGCTGGCGCGGCTCCTCGACCCCTTCATGTCGTTCTGAAGATGTCACTTCCCCCCGGACCGGCCGGACGCCGGCAGACCCGCCACGGCGGGAGAAAGGAGACTCATCATGAGTTCAGTCATCAACATCGTCCGTCGGGCGACCCGGGCTGTCGGGGGCGAGGAAGGTCAGGCCACCGTCGAGTACACCCTGGTGGGAATGTGCGCGGCCGGCATGGCTTCGTTGCTCCTGAACTGGATCAACAGGACCAGCCTCATCGGCAAGTTCTTCGGCTCCGTGGCAAAGCACATCATCGGGCTGCTGGGCTGACACGAGAACGGGGCTCTTCCACAGTGGAGTTCGCCCTGGTCATCCCGCTGATCCTCCTGCTGGTCCTGGCGATCGCCGAGGTGACCGTGGTGGCGAGGACGGCGCTCCAACTGACAGCCGCCGGGCGGGAGGGGGCGAGGGTGGCGGCCACCTCGCCCGATCCCGCCCGCGCCATCGAGGCAACCCGCCGCGCGCTCGGCCCGGAGCTGGCGGGCCGGGCCCGGATCACGGTCCGACGCCCGCCGGTGGTGGGTCAGCCGGCCCGGGTCACCGTGGCCGTCGACCATGTGCTGCTGGCGGCGCTCGGCGGGCTGCGTATACCGCTCGAATCGACCGCCGAGATGCGGGTCGAGACGTGAGGTCATTCGAGGTCACGCGAATGAGTACGGACCGCGGCTCGGTGACCGTCCTCGCGGTCGGGGCGCTGGTGCTAGCCCTGGTGCTGGCGGCCGGCGTGACCGCGGTCGGTCAGGTGGCGATCGCCAGGAACCGGGTGACCGCCGCGGCGGAGGCGGGTGCCCTCGCCGCGGCGCCGGTCACCTTCCGGCCGTTCGGCGCCACCGGATCTGCAACGGATGAGGCGGCTCGGCTGGTCCGCGCCAACGGCGCCACGCTGCTCCGGTGTGACTGCCGGCCCGACAGGGGATACGACCCCAGGACGGTGGCGGTCACCGCCACGGTCACCGTGGACGTCCTGGGGATCCGGGAAGTGAGCATGGAAGCCACCGCGGTGGCCGAGTTCCGGCCGGTGGCCTTGCTGGTCGGACCGTAGGCCGGCGCCGCAGCCCGACGCTGCCCCCGGCGGGGCGACCTCGAGAGTTGCCCTATCTGCATGAGACTGATTATCATTATCTGATTACCTGAGGGTACGAGAGGGAGGGGAAGAGTCTTCATGCCCCGATGGCTGCGCGCTGTCTCAATGTTGCTAATGCTGACGGTAGCTTCAACAGCGTGTGGCACGGACGCAGAGGACTCTGCACCGAGTTCCACCTCGAGCCCGGCGGTAGCAGAAACGGTATCAGAACCAACCTCCACAGACCCGGCAGGCCGACTGGCGGTGGTGGCGACAACCACAATCCTCGGTGATGTGGTAGCGAATGTCGTTGGTGGGAATGCTGATGTCGAAGTGCTGCTGCCGCCGGGCGCCGACCCTCACGACTACCAGATTTCGTCCAGCCAGGCAGCCCTGCTCTATACCGCTGACCTGGTGGTTGCCAACGGCCTCGGCTTGGAGGAAGGCCTCATCGACGTGATCGAGGCAGCCGAAGAAGACGGAGTCAACGTTCTGGAGGTGGGTGACCTGCTCGACCCCCTGCCCTTTACCGGAGGTGGGGGCCATGGCCATGGCGAAGAGGACGACCACGCCCACGAAGAAGACGATGATCACGCCGACGAAGAGGACGACCACGCCCACGAAGAAGACGATGATCACGCCGACGAAGAGGACGACCACGCCCACGAAGAAGACGATGATCACGCCGACGAAGAGGACGACCACGCCCACGAAGAAGACGATGATCACGCCGACGAAGA